>CAYUGO010000011.1:0-22216 GCA_964444295.1 uncultured Gammaproteobacteria bacterium
TCCATTGATCGTTTCACGAGGGGTGGCTCATATCTCTATGACCATCTCAAAATGCAGTTGGAAAAGCATGATGTTCGACTAATCGATATCTATGGCATTATTGGGAACCAAGACGTAAATACTCTTGAGCATCTTGGAATCTCATATAACTGGAGCGTATATAGTCCAACCAAGAAATCTGAAATTTTAGAGGCAGAGCGTGCTAAAGATGAAATGCGAGATATTATGACCCGCATGATCGGAGCTGAAATACGCTATGTCCGTATGGGCTATCGAGTAAGACAAGCTCCATTTGGCTATGTAAATGAAAAAATTGAGACTCCACACGGCAAGCGAGTTATTCTGAAACCCCATCCAGAAGAATCGTTGTGGATTAAAAAAATGTTTGAGCTTCGGAGTCGAGGCACATTATCCGATCAAGAGATAGTCGATCAAATAAATGAAATGGGTTATAAAACACGCAAACGATATGTTCGTAATCCCAATGATCGCACTAAAGTTATGGGTGAGCGTGGTGGCAAGCCTCTTCAAATCAAACAATACTGGCGTTTTATTCAAAACCCAATCTATGCCGGAGCTAATATCGAGAAATGGACTCAAGGCGAAGTAGTTAAATCAAAATTTGACGGCCTAATCTCAGTAGAAATGTATAACCTTGCCAATAGAGGAAAATTTACACTTGTTCAAAATGGTGAAGAGATAAAACTATGGAAGAAACAGCTTCCAGAATGGCAAACCAAAAAGTTGATTAATAATCCGAAGTTCCCTTACAAGCGAGTCATCATGTGTCCCCACTGTAATAAACCATTATTCGGCAGTGCTTCACGCGGACATCTTGGAAAATACTATCCGGCATATCACTGCAACAAGCGTGGCCACTATTTTAGAGTTACATCAAGAGAGCTTGAAGATACGGTGGAGTCATTTGTTAAAAACTTAAACTTCACTCAGGAATATATCGATTCCTTAAAGGAATACGTTGTAACCCAATGGAAAGAAAGAGTTGAAAGCAAGCAAGAGGATGAATCTATTATCGACACTAAAATAAAGGCTCTAAAGGCATCTGCGCAGGCCGCAGCAGACAAGATCAAGTATTTAAGCTCTGAGGTTGCAATCAAATATTTGGAGGCAGATTTGGTCAAAGCAGAGTGTGAAGTTCAGGAACTGGAAGAAGAGAAAATTCGACGAAGAAAGACTCAAAATACTATAAATATGGAGGCAGTCATGAAGCGCATTGGATATTTTCTGGAACACCTTGAAGAATTGTTGATAGATACGGCTAATCCACTCAAAAGGGCTGCCTTCTTTGGGCTCATATTTGATGAGATGCCTACCTATGCTGATTTAACTTCTGGAACCCCAAAATTAGCGCCATATTTAGCACTAAAAAGGGACTTAGGTGGTAACCTAGTCCCATTTGGTGACCCCACCGGGAATCGAACCCGGGTACCAGGGATGAAAACCCTGTATCCTAGACCGCTAGATGATGGGGCCAATGTACTAGAACGTATTTTACCAGAGACTCGAATAGGGTGTCTATGCAATTTACTTATCTATATTTTCAATTTTTTCAATGTAATGCACTGCTTTATAAGTCAATGGAGTAGCAATAACTTCATAAACGACTTTTACAGTCCACTGTGTTAACAACATCATCATGATGATACCCGAGGTATACATTCCGCCAAATGCAATAACAATAAACACCAGCGAATCCAAACCTTCACCTATTATTGTTGATCCAATTGTCCTTAACCACAAATACTTACTATTAGTTAATGATTTTAACTTAACCATTACCCAAGAATTAACAAATGATCCCACAAGATAAGCAATAAATGAGGCTGTCAATAACCTCGGGGTAAACCCTAAAATCTGTTCAAATTCAGTCTCCAAACTCCAAAAAGCTGCTCCTGGTAATTTAATCGCTAAATATATGGATAAGACAAATATTAAATTCCCTGCAAATGCAAGCAATATCGATCTCCTAACCAAACTAAATCCATATACTTCTGCCAATACATCATTCAGAATATATGATAAGGGAAACAAAATTATCCCCGCGGGAACTACTACACCCCACACGTCAATAATTTTCACAGCTACAACATTTGAAGATATCAATATCGCAGTCAAAAAAACAGTCAAACTCAAGTAAACTGAACTTACCCGCTTCAAACTACTCACTCGCTAATAATAAACTTAATTAATCTAATTTACCATATTGAACTTTGTCTATTTTAATATATTATAGGACCTATGAAGGTTGCGATAATATCTCCAACTGCCTATTTACCTCTTTTAAGTGGATATCAATCCAATACATACCACCTAGCACTTGCTCAACGCATACTTTCCGATCCCACATACAAAGAGTTCTACCTTAAACTACCTCAACATAATATTCAAATTATCCTCGATAATGGTGCCTGTGAACTTGGTGAATCTATTCCAACTCCAGACCTCATTCAAGCCTGTAATTTAATCAACCCACATATTCTGGTACTTCCTGATGTACTAAATGATGGTCATAAGACGATAAATCTAGTTTATAAATTCCTCTCAAATTTTCCTCTAAATATCTCGCAACTTAAATTTATGGCAGTTGTCCAAGGAAAAACAAAACAAGAATGGCTTGACTGTCTTTTACAAATCAACAAATTAAATTCTGTCCAATATATTGGTATTAGCAATACCAATGCAATTTTCAATAATGACCAACATGAATTTAGCAGAGTTAAAACTATAAACTGGCTAATTGAAAATAAACTCATTAACCCAACCAAGAAAATTCACCTTTTAGGATTAGGCAACTCAGGGCATCTAGAAATTTCTCAACTTAAACATCACTCGATAATAGAAGGAGTAGACACTAACGGCCCCGTAGTTCACGCTTATCATGGAATAAAATTTTCCCCGAAACAAAAATATACAAAAATCCGTACCTATTTACCACCAAATTGTATTTTAACATCAGATCAAATAACTCTTGCACAACACAACATTACAATTTTATTTAAATCAGCTAATTATCTTCCCCAATTATCTTCCATATGATTTCTCGAGTCTCTTTTGAAGGAGAGCGTGGTACTGGTAAAACTTCTACAATTTCCAGTTTACGAGAAATACTCATCAATCAATCTGTTCCATTTTCTCTCAACCGAGAACTTGATACAGGTAAAAAGGAATCACCCCATCATCAACAATCTTTAGAAGCTCATGAATTATGGCTAACTCAATTCGATACTCAAGGCCATCCTATAAATTCCTCTCAAGCAGAAGATTACTCCCATGCCAAATTTATTCACGCTCTTGCGGAACTCCACAGAGAAACTGATTTTATCAACCGATTAACACTTCAAGAGCCACTTGTCTGTGATCGAGACTTAGACACCATCGTAACCTACGCTGCAGTCGAATTAAGCCTCAGTAACCCTGATCAACCTCTTAATCCCGGTATAATCACCAACCTCTGGAGACAAGTATTAGAAATAAGACCCCCAGCAGATCTAACATTTTGTCTAGTAACCAACTCACCTCAGGAAACCCTCAACCGGTCTTATCTTACAAAACAATCTACTCAAGCTGAATTCTCCTTAACAGAAATACAAAAACGCAGCCAACAATTGGCTTCTGAACTATTACCGCAAGTCGTTGAAATTCGCCAAAAACTTTTCCCCGGATCCAGAGTTATCTCTATCAACACTGATGGCAAGCGACCAGATGAGATTTCTAAACTAGCAAGCAATCACATTCTATACGAACTAACTCCATACCCTGATAATTCACCTTATCCTGTTCTCCCACTAATAGCTTCCCCAGAACAACTTAAATCATTTACAATTGATGACCTGGCAACCTGTATTTTTAACTCCAGTACAGGGGCTGCCTTCCCCTCATCCCAAGAAATTAATATAGGATTTAGCAACTGTGTCTATTCCAACCTCTCACTAATTAAATGGAGCAATACATTAGGACTAAAAAAACCTCTTTTCGTTGCCATGACACATGATCCCTTCACTCAAACAAACCCTGTACACTGGGTCACCCTAGACACCAACAAATCGCATTCACTAGCTCGCATAATTGATACCACACCATTTAACTCTAGTGTCAAATTTGGACCGTTTAATCCATTACAACGCACACCTGAGGGTTATCGGCTTTCATCCTCAAAGAATGAACTACTATACACTGATGTTTCACCTGCAAATCCAGAACATATTCATCAGCTTATGCAACTAGCTCACATATCCCAAACTCGACCGCAAGACCCAGAATCACTCAAAATAGCTCACAATCTTTACGCTCTATCTTCCAACGAACAAGAAAAAGTTTTCTCAGGCATCAGGTTAATTCGCATTTACGAATTTCAAGATAATGAAAATTCTATAATCGCGATTGCAAACAATCTCTCCGACTTATACCCAAACAATCTAGTTTTAGCTCGCGAAATTGCCAGATTAATCCAAACAAAAAAATTACCCCAAACACCAGAACATGAAACTTTTCTACAAAAAGCTGCAAATAATATAAAATTAGCTCAAATAAATATGTCTCCTGACGAATATAATAGATTTTATTCCTATTACCAATCAATTATAGATTTATGCGCATAGCCACTCTCGGATACTTATACGATCTAAACAATAACCAAACATTACTTGGAGAAAAAAAATACGGTCAAGCGATGGGCAAGGTAAACGGTTTTGGTGGCAAACTGGAACCTAATGATAAAAGCATCAAACACGCATTTAAACGTGAATTTTACGAAGAAACCGGACTCAAAATAATCAATCCTCAACTAAACAGTGTTATCAAATTTATTTTCTCACAACAAGAAGACCTATATGTCTATGTATATACAGCTCATCGCTATCTGGGAAATTTATGTGAAAGTGATGAAATGAAAACCTATTGGATACCTAATAACAATATTCCCATTGATAAAATGTGGCCATCAGACAGGCTCTGGTTTCCCATCATCAACCAATTTAAATCAACCTTTATCATTTTAAATTTCAATCCTGAACAGTCATCTCCAAATCAAATGACAATACTTTTTAATCAAAAACTAAATGAAAATTTCCACAAAAACCATTAAACATATTCCTCCATATCTTTCAACAGTCATCCAGAATCTTGATGATCCTATAAATCTTGAACAAAGACGAGTTAAAGAATTCTCCTTAAAAATTCCTCCTCATCCTGGCAATAGACACATTTATCTCCTTTGGAGTGGAGGACTTGACTCCACCAGTGCACTTCTTATGGCATTAGAATCCGGATGTCACATAACAACTATAAATTTCAATTACGGACAACAGTATTTCAATAAAGAGGAATCAACCATAAATCAACTTACAAACTCAATTAAAAAAAAATATCCACAATCCTCAGATCTTTGGCAAAATCACATCTCAATTGACATATCTTGGCTCTCCCAAAAGACAGCCGAAGAATTTGGCGGCCAATGGGGTCATATTTTCCCCCTGAGAAACTACGTTCTTATTAGGGAAACCGCAAACTTAATATCAAAGCCAAACTTCCAAGAAATATGGTTTTCTTGCGTCCAAGGTGAAATTCCTTTTTCAGGAGGTGACAAAAGTATTCTTTTTCTATCCCAAATTCAAAAACAACTATCCAATACCAACTTAGTCCTTATCACCCCTTTAATTGGCTTTAACAAAACAGACCTAGTTCAGTGGGCTTATTCAAATCCAACTCGTTGGCCATTAATAACTAACACCATTTCCTGTTTCAATGGCATGGGGCAATCACACTGTGGCCAATGCCAAGCCTGTTTCAATCGTCTAGTAGGCTTTTTTAATGCTGGACAGACTGACTCAGTAGGATTTCCAATTAATAAATCAAACCTAACACCATTTAGTCAAAAGTATCATCAACTCCTTGATTCACATCACCATTATTCAATAACTCGACGCGCACAAATTCAACAATTAATTAATTTTCTCGCAAATCATGATTAGTCTAATCATTCCATCATTCAAACGACACATGGTGTTATCAGGCACTTTGATTAATCTTTTACATCAATCAATTTTTAAAGCCATGAATTTTGAAATTCTAATATCTCTTGATGCTATTGATCCAACCCAAAGTGATTATTCAAAACTTATTTCGCAAATTAAGTCAATCTATTCAGACAATGACCTTCAGGGATCAATCAAAATCATCATTAACCAAACTCAAGGATTAGTCGAAGCAAAAAATGCAGCAATCTCCCAATCAAAGTCTCCCTATATCATGATGCTAGATGATGATCTATATCCTGAACCTAACTATATAGAAACACTTTACCAAGACATTATCTCTTATCCCCAAACAGGAGCTGTATCTGGATACATAGTCACTTATTTACCAGCTATTTCTCACACTCAACCTTCAACTTTACTCAAATTAGCACCTCAATCTACTCATCTTCAAACACTTAAACTTAAACGAAACGCCAACCAATGGCGTTCTGTTTTTGGAACAAAAGAACAAGTAATGGACTGGAGTCAAATTAATCATCACTTACCCAAACAACAACGCTACACCATGGACTACTTTGTCAATTCATATCTATTTAGTCGCCAAGCCTTTGACCAAATAAATGGGTATAATCCTCAACTTAACTCAGCGACATCTGCTCACGAAGAAGTTGATTTTACATATCGAATAGGCAAGTCAGGTTATAAATTATTATTTAACCCATTTGCCCGTATGTGGCATCTAACAATCGGACAGGGAGGTATTTATAAAGGACAAACATACCAAGACAGCCAAAAAATCCTTGAATCTGAGTATAACGCCAAGCTTCCCGTTTTTCTTGATTCAATCACCTAAACTCTCTATCTCTTTATACACATCATCTTTATTCTCCATCCCAACCAAAAACCTATCACAATAAACAAAATAGAAAACAAATCCGCCACAGCCAAACCTTCAACCATAGCTGTATCTAACCTAAATCTCTCGGTTATCAACCTAATTAATCCATAAATAACCAAATACCCACCAGCCAAGTAATCAATAAAACCCTTTTTATATAAAAATATTAGAATTCCAAATCCAACCAAACAAAGCAATGATTCATATATAAAAGTCGGATGATAATACTCATACATTTCCAGTCCCACAGGTCGTAGAGTAGAGGAGACATATAATTTCCAAGGCAAATTACTTGGCATTCCAAACCCTTCCATATTAGCCCAATTCCCAATTCTACCAATAGCTTGAGCTAATATTAATCCGGGTGCACTAGCGTTCATCAAATTTACTAAATTAATTTTATATCGCCAAGCAACAATCATCATTCCAATCAATCCTCCTAATATCGCTCCATAAATTCCCAATCCTCCATTCCAAATCATCACTATTTCACTAGGATACTTCAAATAATAACTCCAATAATCAACTACATGATAAATCCGTGCTCCAATTATCCCCAAACCAACTACCCATACAAAAGAATTTTCGACTTGATCCCGACTTATATTAACTTTCTTACCCATCTTTACCGTTAACCAATATGCCAACCCCATCCCCAATGCAATCAATAATCCATATAATCGTATAAATAATGGTCCAATTGTAATTCCTTCAATAAGAGTTATGCCAAACATATCCCCCTAATCATAACTCAAATTAACTTTCCCTAACAATTTTCATTAAAAAAAACCATATAAAGCATTAAAAAAGCGCCGGATAGTAGAAATAAGGATTTCTCCTTGTTCTAATTCTCCTGGCGCGAAATAATTACAGATTGTAACTGATAACGGAGTCACCCGTCGTCTTTTAGACGCCTCTTTTCGAGTTTATATATTCGTCTTTCTATTCACTTTTATAAAGGTCAAATACCTCTATATCAGTAAATAGATCTTGGTCTACGGTGATGTAATGCTTCCACCATCTGGCAAAGCAGTTCAATGTCAGAAGTAGGACGAATTACCACTTCCAACTTCATCGGATCCAATTTCACCCGAACCTCAGATTTGGAACGCTTAGCTCTAGAAAACCCTTTCATAATTTGTACCTTATAAGCTGAAGGGATAGCAGGTTCCTCACAATCATCGCAAAAAGACATATTTTTCTCCAATCCGTAACTTGTTAACTTATCAATGAACAACAGATAAAGACAATATATCTGCGAATTGCAAATAATTCCTTATCTAAATCGAATTCTATCATAAAAAAAAGCGCTTGAAAGTTAGAAAAATTTTATTGGATTTGCACCCAACAAATCTCTCTATTCTCCAAGCGCAAAGAATTAACAAACTGGATTCTTCCACTAATTTAGTTGTTTTTATACAACTTACGAACCTTTCTCACAAATCCCTTATTATCAACCAATTTCTCAATAATCTGCAATTGAGTATTAGACGTTATTAAAGGATTTTCACTACTTTCTATAGAGATCTGTTTAACACAATTCTCTATATATATAATTAGCTCATCAGGTTTAAATATACAACCTGCCTTCATCGCTATTTCATTACATAGATTATCCAAAATTAACCACTCGACTTTTACATCCAAGTGTCCAAGTCTCCAAATCACAACCTCTTTAGAAGGCAATTTAATACTTTCACTATTTATAGTGTATTTAGTCCAAAAATACACTAAACACACAATAATTACATATCCTAAGTAAAAACTACCAACTACCAAGTAGCTAGACATAGATCTCTCCTTTCAAATCCAATCCGTAAATTATTAAAGATCATTTGCTCAGATATACAAATACAAAAAACATATTAAACGCCCAAACAGGATCAAATTATATCACGATACATCTATAAACAAACCTATAATTTACAATTATTAAAATTTTTAGTGCCTAGCTAGCAACGGTTCACACCCGCACATCCACGTATTTTATTAAAAAGTCACCGATAAAAAATCAGACCCATACTTCTATAACTTGTTATTAGTGAGCCGCCCGGGACTCGGACCCGGAACCCACAGCTTAAAAGGCTGGTGCTCTACCATTGAGCTAGCGGCCCATACACACGTTCCTCATAATTATAAATGATCCAATTATTTTGTATTTATTGCAAATATACAAAATAAACTAATCATAATTTCACAAGCAACTGCCCAATTTTATCACTTAAGCCCAAATTCATACAACCCAAAAATTAAGTTATCAAATTGACTGTTATCCGATAGTAAACTATACTTCCAGCTAGTGAATTTTCTGGACTCAAGAAGCTACTTCAAATTCCAGAATCTCGTCACTTTGACAACTCAATAGCAAGGAGATAAAAAATGAACGACCTCATTGTTAAATGTCCTAAATGTTACGTGGAAACGCCTCGCCACAATTTTTGTCATCACTGCGGACATGCTTTAAAAACTAATTGTCCTCACTGCCACCAAAATGTTATCAACTCCAACTTTTGCGAAGCCTGTGGTGAAATACTTCACGGTATGTGGTTAATTAAAAAAAATCACATTGATAAATACGGAGTTTTGCAATCTGAATTGTTACCAAAAGAATACTCCAAACGACAAGATGCAGAGCTTGATGCCCAAGCTCTCACTACATCTGACCCGTTTCATGATTACATTGTTATAGCTATATTAGTCGATGAAAACGACGAAAGTTTGGAAATACTGGTAGCTCGGGCTCTGGTAGATGGAAAATTTAGTGAAATATTCAATTCACGAAAAATTTCTTCTACCTAAATCTCTGTCTCAAGGCAACCTAAATTTAGGTTGCCTTTTTTTTCTGGGTTGCCATCAATAATTCAAGCGGTTAAAATACACACTAGCCCTACAACCCTAAGCCACAACCTCTTCTTTGACCTAGAGTTTTTCTTTGTTATAAGTCTTAATTAAATATTTTTTATGGTTACTAACCACGCACACCTAACACGCCTTGAGCGTATCACCGTCCGTATCACGGAATGGATGGGCACCCCTGCCTCTATTATTGTCCACACTTTTGCCTTTGCCGGTATTTTTGGATTATATTTCATTGGTTACAACTTCGATCAAATCATGCTTATTCTAACTACAGCAGTATCTCTCGAAGCTATTTATTTAGCTCTGTTTATCCAAATGACTGTCAATCGTAACACCGAAAGCCTAGAAGACGTCGAAGAAGATGTCGAAGGCCTAGAATCAAATCTTAAGAAAATCAATACCAGTGTTGCCAATCTCGAACTTGATATCGATGAGATTCAAGAAGATGTTGACGAAATTCAAACTGACATTGACGAAATTCAAGAAGACGTCGACGAAATTAGCGAAGAAGACACAGTCCAAAACAAACGTCTCGTATACGTCCAAAAAACTCACACCACCATCAAACAAGTTGAAGAAAAAATCTCTGATCTTAATCGCAATCTTCAAGATCTCCAAAAAAACATATCCCAACTTCATTCAAACATCAAACAACCGACTAAACCAACTCGATAACTTCAGTATTTTCATTTAGCTCTTTTATTACCTCAATGTTCTTGTTGTTACAAAGCACACATTTCACTACATTATTCCATTTAAAAAATGCTTCCCCAGCCAATTTGAAATCCTCCTGATTCAAACTCATAATCTCATCTCGCCAGACTTGCCTTCTTATATCCGTCCATCCTGTAATATATCGAACCAATGATGTATAACCCAAATTACCCACACTTTGAGGTACCTCAGCCAAAATCCCAATCGCTATTTGTTCAATTTCTTCTTTACTCAAAGAAACCTTAGATAAAAATTCTCCAATACCTTCATAAGTTTTCCATGTCGCCAATAACTGCGGATCTCGATAAGAACTTCCATACACAATTCCCCTCAAAGGTTCATAAAACAACATCGCTCCATAAGCTCCACCTTTCATCCGCACATTTTCCCACAGATAACTCATCCCAACATAGCTTATTACAGCACCAAAGGCTCCTCTCCTTGCAATTTTAGGTAAACAACCAGCAATACCCACATAATTCACACCTGTTTCAACTGTTAATATATCTAAAGTAGAGGAGAGCTTTTCAATTTCTTTATGCTTTCTTTTACTACCATTCGGTATTTTATCTACCCAATTATCTACCACTTCAATCCAATCCTGACCATTTTGATCATATGAATAATCAACAATCATTCCATTTCGATTTATGACTAATTTACTTAAAGACTCTAATTCTTGATATACATTTTCCCAGTCATCATCAATTCGCACCAATAATTTTCGTAAAAACTGCAGTTGATTCACACCTCTCCATTCCTCAGCCAAACGCCCCTCTTCACTCATCTTTGCCGCCAATCTCCCCCTCACAACAACATGGCCTGCATCCAACAACTCAGACTCTATCGACCCAATCGACTCAGCCACTACCTGTCTCACCCTCGTTCTATTATTCCAATCTAAATTAGATAACATATCACTTAAAATACTCATCAATTCATCTTTATTCCTATCCAAAGCTTTACCACTAACTATCAAATAAGACTTATATCCTCCATCATAATTAGCACTGCTGATTAATTTTGCATCCACTCCACCTGTGTATCGATCAATTCGGTTGTTAAATTCACCATAATCATCAGTCTTGGTCCCTAGTTCATCTAACAAATCTACCCAAACAGACATTAACGGCATTAATTTGATTTCCAAATTCAACACATCAAAAGCCAGGTTCACATAACCAATACCTTTCGTTTCCAGTTGATGAGTTATCCTAACGTAATTTTCTTTTTTCTCAATTTCACTCTCAATAATTTTCACTTCTTTCCGCACATCACTCAGCAATAGCTTAGGTAATGTAGCCAATGCTGATTCAGAATCAGGTTTTGATTGCCACAAAATTAATTCCGCTTGCTCAGCCAATTTATATTGTTTCTCTACCTCAGTCCAATTTTCCACTTCATCATTAATCCTCATCGATTCTTTATTAGCCATTTCATTTGCCAATTTAACATCAGCCAATAATTCAATCCGAACTCTTGAAGAATTATTTATCAAATTTTTCTTTATCCACTTCTTAACTGAATTACTATTACCAAATTCTTGTTTAACTTCATCCCAACTTTTTCTGTAAGCAAATACACAAAGTGGCGATTTATCATGTAACCATAGATTCATACTTCGCAAAAACATATCCAAACCTCGGGGCATCGACCCACTTTCTTCTTCTTTCAAGCTAAATTCAATGCTATTTATTGCAGCTTCTAACCATTCAACTTTAATCTCTCCATTGATAAAATCCTCCAATGTTTTCAAAACCAAATCTTCAAATCGTCCAAAATCTTCTTGTTTAATATCTCTCAAACCTACACCATATATCCATTCTTTATGCTCAGTATCCAGACCTTCAGCCACTAAACCACTTCCCAAACCACTTTCCATTAACGATTTACGTAAAACTGAACCCGAATTCCCTAATAAAAGATGATTAACCACCAATGCAGATAATATTTGCTTATAATCCACGATTTCCTCTCCTCTCCAATACAAACCCACCAAATTCCGTTTATCAATCTTCACTTCATTAGCTACCGCATATTTCCCTTTATGCACTTTATGTTTCGCAAATCTTTGCCCAACATCAATTTTAACATTATCCAAATCATGTTTTACCTTGCGATTCAAATACGGCTCTAAAATCTCCAATCGTTTCTCCCATGGATCATTACCCCAAAACATAAACCATCCATTTGCTGGAATATAATGCTGCTTATGAAATTCAATCAGTTTCTCATGACTCAAATTTACTATTTCCTCAGGATCCCCGCCTGATTCATAAGCATAGTTTGTCCCATTAAAGAGTCCTTCTTCAATCAACCGTCCAAACACTCGATCAGCACTTGCCAAAGTCCCTTTCATTTCATTAAACACCACACCCGCATAATGCCATCCGACTTGCTCATCGAACTCAAATCGCCATCCCTCCTGCATAAAAACTTGTTTCAATAAAAGTGGATCAAAAACTGCATCCAAATAAACCCCAACCAGATTATAAAAATCCTTTTCATTCTCACTTGCCACAGGATAAACAGTCTTATCAGGAAATGTAAAAGCATTCAAAAATGTTTTAAGTGAAGTCTTAATTAAATCTACAAACGGTTCTTTGGTCGGATACTTCTTAGAACCATTCAACACCATATGTTCTAAAATATGAGCCACGCCAGTTGAATCACTAACCGGAGTCTTAAACGAAGCGGCAAAGACTTTATTCAGGTCATTATTCTCAACTGAAAGAATCCTAGCTCCGCTTTTATGTTTAATCAATCGCAGCTTTCCTCCGACCTCGATAGAATCTAACTCTTGAATAACTTGATATGATGAATTCATACTTTCAAATACTAACATGAATATCGTTACAAAAACCAAACAATTTTTTCTCAATTTATTTTCTCAACTTCGTTTTTTCTTCAGCTCCAAAAACAATTCCCACAAAATCATCATCAGTCTTATTCATACAGGGCTACTCATCTGGGCCTGCATCATAAGTTTTACGTACACAGGTTGCTTTGAATCTGACTTGCTCTGTCCACGAGCTTACTTTACCATTCCATATACTTCTTTAAGCCTTTATATTTATAGTGAACTACCTCTACTGGCTACCGTAATTATTCTCAGCACTGTCAATATTACCGCGATTTTTGCCCTTAACCAGGTAAAACGCCTTAACTATATCCTTGTAACAATTACATTATTCCTATTTATTTTCTCAATGTTTTTCATTACTAGTTATGTTAGATTCGGATCTGCACTCCAACAAGAAATTCAGCGGCTCCAAGACTCAGGGCAACTATTTACTAATTAACCCACTCTTCATTTTCATCCTCCTCTTATAACTCTAAGCCTCAACAATTCAAACATTCATCATAATTAAGCTCATAAAATTACAATTAATTTATAATTATTATTAAAGATGGTATCCAAAACTTCTTCAAATATCAGTTCTTCTTTCACTTCCCTAAGGAGTTCCTAAGGAGTTGGGCTTAATATTGATATAGTCGGCATCAACTTAATTGTGACAGTCGGAGATGGGCTTTCTGTAGGTGATGGCGATGGAGTAGGGGATGGATTCCAGTCGGAATTAACTCCAATCTTAACCTCAGCACTTGTCTCACTATTATCTTCATCGATCGCACGTACCTTAATTGTATGTGGACCATCACTTAATGTAATCGTATCTTCATAAGGAGTTCCATTAAACGAATTATATAATTTCCCATCCACCTCAAACTCCACTTTTCGAATCCCTTTAATGCTAACCGCAGTGGCTTTAATCGTAACTTGATTTGAATTAATTCGAGACTCATTTCCAGGCTCAGTAATTCTTACCCCCAAATCTCCACCTACATTACAATATTCTGTTGGGAATTTATATCTACCATCGCTTTGTCTCTCCGGATTTGCTAACCAAGCATCAATGCCTTCTTGCCATTTATTCACTCCATCCACCATCAAAGGATCTTTTTCTTTAAAAACAAAGAACTCTTTTTCTTCATAATCATTATTTGAAATTAACACCGCATTAGCCAACTTTGAAGTATCACCCTTACAAACCTTAATCATTGCATGTATCGGATCTTCACCACTTGGCTCAGTTCCTTTTATAAAAAACTCTTTCTTTGAAGGGAAATCATTATGGGCAGGATACCCTGATAATGCATCAATATCCATTTCTACAATTCCATCAGGTTGAGGAAATTCTTCATTAGGCGTTCCCTCCAAAGCATTTATCATTACTTGTCTCCAAATAGGCGCAGCCCCTGTGACTCCCGAAACTAACTTAGACATTTCACTGTTATCATTATTACCGACCCAAACTCCGACTACGTATGAAGGAGACCATCCTACTGTCCAGTTATCCCGTTTACTATTAGTAGTACCTGTCTTTGCAGCCACAGTTCTGTTAGGAATTACCAATGAATTCCTCACCCCAAATGTAGCTGCTCTAGCATTATTATCAGAGAGAATATTAGTCAATAACCATGCTTCTTGCGGACTTACTACAGCCTCTCCCTCTTGCTCCTGGAACTCTTCCAACAGCTTTCCATTCCTGTCTTCAACTTTTAATACTGACACCGGCTCAACCTTATGACCACCATTCGCAATTGCCGAATAAGAGCTCACCATATTTAGCAGAGTCACCTCTCCGCCACCTAGAGTCAATGACAATCCGAACTTACTCATATTTTCTTTTGTTGGTTCAAGGGTCTCAAATCCCATGTCATAACCTAAAGTCATCATGTCTTTGATTCCCACTAATGCCAACATCTTGACCGCAGGAATATTTAGTGAATTTCCCAGCGCTTCCCGCATAAGTACCGGACCACGGAATTTTCCATCATAATTATTTGGTCGATAAGGAGGGTTACCAATCCCACCGGGAAACTCCGTTGGTACATCCATTAATAAAGTTGCAGGCGTATAACCCTTGCGCAAGGCAGTCAAATAAGTCAAAGGTTTAATGCTTGATCCAGGTTGACGTGGCCGCAAAGTCACATTTACTTTCCCATCATAATCAGGATCATCATACCCACGAGATCCAATCATCGCCAATATTTCTCCTGTTTTCGGATCCATCACCACCGAAGCTCCATTGGTAATATTTGATGGAATTACTTTCTTAATCTCATCACTTACTATTTCTTGCGCCTTATTCTGTAATTCCAAATCTAAAGTTGTTGTGACTCTCAAACCACCTCGTTCAACCACATCTTGACCATATCTTTCTTCCAAAACATCCTTTACATACATCACGAAATGTCCCGCTTTTAATCCCGAAGTATCAGATTTAAACTGCATTTCTGGCAACATCTCCAAAGAAGCCTTATATTCATCATTGCTCAGATATCCATCTTCATTCATTCTTCTTAATACAGCTTGAGTGCGTGTAACATATGCATCGGGATTGGATCCAAATGGTGAATAACTCGTTGGACTTTGAGGTAACCCTGCCAAAACAGCACTTTCAAGTAGAGTCAACTCTGATACATTTTTACCAAAATAAGTCTCGCTAGCCGCTCCAATTCCCCATGCCGTACCCCCATAAGGAGCTTCATTGAGATACATCTGCAAAATCTGATCTTTATCAAACCGTCTTTCGATTTCTACCGACAACACGAACTCTCTAATTTTACGCGAAATTGACCGCTCCGAAGTTAACAGCGAATTTTTAACTAATTGTTGTGTCAACGTCGAACCTCCCTGCGCTCGACCTCGAGTAAACAGTCGCAAACCTCCCCGCATAATGCCTTTAATATCGAATCCCGGGTGATTATAAAAATCTTTATCTTCAACCGCAATTGTCGCCAGTTTCAAACTTGTAGGCACATTCTCAATTTTCACCGGAATTCTTTTCTCATCAGCATAAACTTCATACAACAGCTCCCCATTCCGATCCATGATTCGGGTCGCAAAACCATCTTTTCGAATTATCGAATTTGGATCCGGTAAACCTCGAGAATAATATCCAAACAACCCCAAAACACTTACCAATCCCAAAATTATCATCGCAAAAAACAACACTGCCATTCTAGACAACCACCAAGTCCAATCATGACCTTTCAATTTAGCTAACCATTTCTCTCTAAGAGTTTTTACTCGTCTAGGCGTAGTTACTGTATAACTTGCATATCGCGAGCCTATCTTATTTACCGTTCCATAAGATCCGTCCTTTATTTTTGACAGAGGCACCCGTCTACTATTTGATGATTTACGGTTCTTCCAATTTTTGATAATTCCCATACAGTAAATAATTGTAACATCCTCTGATTAACATCTGCCATTAAATTAGCTACAATCAATCCCATGGAAGACATTCTCACCAGATCAGTTGCTAACATTATTCCTAATCCTCAGGCTCTAGCTAACCGTCTAGCCCAAGACACGCCTCTTAACATTTATCTTGGCATCGACGCCACAGCTACCAGAATCCATCTTGGTCATGCCGTTACATTGCGCAAGCTCCAAGCCTTTGCTCAAGCAGGGCATAATGTTACTTTTCTCATTGGAGATTTCACAGCTCTGATTGGAGATACATCCGACAAAGATACTGAACGTCCCATCCTAACCCAAGAACAAATTCAAATCAACTTCAACACCTATCAATCTCAGGCCAGCAAAATTCTAGACTTCTCACTAGTCAAGATTGTTAATAACAGCCAATGGTTATCTAATCTCAATTTCACAGACATTATCAAGCTTTGCCAACAATTCTCTGCAGGAGATTTTTATTCCCGAGAACTAATCAAGACCCGCCTTCAAAACGGCAAACATGTAGGACTTCACGAAGTTCTATACTCGGTCATGCAAGGTTATGATTCATATCATTTAGACACTGATCTCCAAATCGGTGGGACAGACCAAACATTTAATATGCAAGCGGGAAGGACACTCCAAAAGAACCTCCGAGACAAAGAATCTTATGTCATGGCACTAGAATTTTTGACAGGTACTGATGGACGTAAAATGAGCAAATCATGGGGCAATGCAATCTGGTTAGAAGATTCTCCCAATGACATGTATGGCAAAATCATGTCTATCAAAGATGAACTAATAATTGAATACTTTACTCATGCTACCAATACTTCAATTGAACAAATCAACCAAATTCAACAAGAGCTTAAACAAGGTGACAACCCTATGGAATTTAAGAAAATCCTGGCTCATAAAATCACCAGCGAACTTCACTCAAATGAACTGGCAAACCAAGCTCAACAGTTTTTTCAAAACACAGTTCAATCCAATCAAATACCACAAGACACTCCTACCATAAATTTAGCCAAATCAAACTGGACACCAATTGAATTACTATCTCACCTTCAACTTACCACTTCAAACAGCGAAAGCCGTCGACTTATTGAGCAGGGTGGTTTTCGTATTAATAATCAACAAATTATCCAAATTGATTCACCACTTCAAATAAATGAATCAGATGTTATTCAATTGGGCAAACGCAAATATCTCAAATTATCCCTAAACCAAGGATAGTAAATTTTGTAATTTATATCTAAAATAAAACCATGTTCTCCGAAAAATCCCGTAAAATTGCCCAAGTACTTGTAGTAATATCAGCTATAAGTTTAATCCTTCTGTCTCTCATGCCATTATTCTATTAATCAAACAATGTCTTCTCATTTTTCTGAACGAGCCATCTGTGGTAATTGCACCTTGGCAAATGAAATTATTCCAACAGAAGACAATCCTCAAGAAAGAAAATTAAACCACACATTTCAACAACATCAATATAACTGTACTCAAACAGCAGATTTCCGTCTTCGACCACATAATAATCGATGTGACGTAATTCATCCTGGCACCGATTTACTTGCGTTTACCCACAAATAATGATCAAAAATACCGAAACTCAACTCATCATTCTAGCCCATTTTTTAGACTTAACCAATTACACCCCAACCGAAAATTCATTTTCCCAACCCAACCTCCGCCCTGCATTTGGTCAAACAGGCACTCAAGAAATTGCCAACCGCCTCTACCGACAAACGCACAAGACCCCTTTTCGCAACCGTGGTTCTAACTCCGGCAAACGTACCAAATAGTCTATAATTAGACCATGCTGCTTCAACCGCAAGACCCAATCAGTTCAATCCCTGGTATCGGCACAAAATATCAGCAGTTACTCCAAAATCTCGATATTCATACTATCCACGATCTATTGCATCACTATCCCACCAGATACGAAGACTGGAGCCAACAATCACCATTATCTCAAGTGCAACCAGGTGAAAAAATCACAGTCCAAGCTCAACTTGTTTCAATTACCAACATCATAACCAAAACTGGCAAAAAAATCCAAAAAGCAGTAGTCAGTGACTCTCAATCCACACTCCAAGTCATTTGGTTCAACCAAACTTATCTGCTCACTTCACTCCGCCCTGGAACTTGGCTCAGCTTATCAGGCAAAATTGACAAGTTTGGTCCTCAGCTAAGCTTCATTTCCCCAAGGTTTGAGAAAATCATTCCACCTTCATCTCAAGATAATCCCTCTCCCACACTCCATACCGGCAAACTCATCGCCATTTATCCCGAGACAGCAGGTCTATCATCTAATTGGCTTCGAGCCAAGATAAAATATATCCTCGATAACATTCCTTCTCTTCCTGACTGGCGTGACAACCTCCACCAAACTTCCATCCCAAAACAGCTTACATACCACCAAGCTCTCCATGCCATTCATTTCCCACAATCTACAGACGATTATATTGCCGCCCAAACTCGTCTAGGCGATGATGAACTCATCGCAATGCATATCGAATCACTAATGCAACGTCAATCCTGGCAAACTCAATCCCAATCATATCCCATCAAAGCTACGGAGAAACTCAATAAGTTTATCAACTCATTACCTTTCGCCCTCACTCATGCCCAATCCCAGGCAATACAAACAATAACCCAGGATCTTGCACAAATCCACAGTGCCAATCGCCTAATCCAAGGAGATGTCGGCTCAGGAAAGACGGTTGTTGCTGCAGCAGCTGCATTTCTTGCAGCCAAATCTGGATACCAAACAGCCATCATGGCCCCGACTGAAATCCTAGCTCATCAGCATTACGAAGTTTTCCAAAAACTTCTCACTCCCCACAATATCAAAATAGCCCTCCAAACAGGTCGAATCAAACACGTCAAACCAGGTCAAGACGATCCTTTTGATGTTTTGATCGGCACTCATGCACTTCTTAGCGATATCGTTAATTTTGATAAACTTGCCTTAGTCATTATCGACGAACAACACCGCTTTGGAGTTGAGCAACGCACCAAACTAATTACCAAAGGCCAAACTGATTCTTTCAAACCTCATCTCATCAGCATGACAGCCACACCTATTCCTCGTACTATTTCCCTTACTCTCTATGGCGACCTCGATGTGACCGTCATTGATGAACTTCCCCCAGGTCGACTCCCCGTCGAAACCAAACTCGTTCCTGATACCAAACGCGCTTCCGCTTACAACTGGATTCGCACCCAAACACTCACTAATCACACCCAGACATTTATTGTTTGTCCTTTTATCGAAATTTCCGAAACTCAAGATAGTGTCAAATCAGCCATTCAGGAATTTGAATCACTCCAAAAAATTTTCCCCGATCTTCGACTCGGACTCTTACACGGAAGCCTAACTGGCATTCAGAAAGATCAAGTTCTCCAAGATTTCCAAAACCAAAAACTTGATATTCTCGTTACCACTCCAGTCGTTGAAGTTGGAGTTGATATCCCCAACGCGACTGTCATGATCATCGAAGGCGCCGAGCGCTTTGGGCTAGCTCAACTTCATCAACTCAGGGGTAGGGTAGGCCGCAATAGCCAAAAATCATACTGCTTCCTTTTCACTACTGATCCAGATATCCACAGCCAACGACTCCAAGCCCTCGAGAAAACCAACAACGGTCTTGAACTTGCTGAGCTTGATCTCAAACTCCGTGGTCCCGGTCAAATGTACGGCACATCTCAACATGGATTTGTTAATCTTAAGCTTGCCTCGTACTCAGATACCCCCAGAATTCTCCGCACACATCAACTCGCTGCTGCCATTTTTGCTAACAACGAACTTGGGCTCTTGAACAATTCCCCTCTAATGCGTAAAATACAGCATATCGCCCCGAACTAAAGTGCGAATTTTATTTAAAAAAAACAACCATGACACCATTACCTAAACGTCGCCACTCATCTCGTCGTACTGGACTACGCCGATCTCAACAGGCCAATCATCTCAAAATGCCCCAAACCATCAAATGCAAAAAATGTGGTGAATTAAGACTGCCTAACGTTGCCTGTCCTAGCTGCGGTACTTACCGCTAAATTCAAAATCCAATATGAAATCTGCTCGTGATCCACGACATGTCCGCCGAGTGCATACAATGCAGGGTTTGTTCCAATATTCATTTACGACCAGTTCGGGAGAGTATGGTTTTTCTAAAGAAATCTTATCCAGCCTTCCCCAAATTGACCAAATAATCCAAACCTCAGCCCCCGAGTGGCCATTAGCCAAACTCAATCGAGTTGACCTTGCTATTCTCCGACTTGCTATCTATGAACTTCGTCTCGATGCCAATCCCCAGAAAGTAATCATCGACGAAGCCATCGAACTAGCTAAAGAATTTGGATCCGAACACTCAGCTAGATTCATCAACGGCGCCCTTGGAGCCGCCCTCAAACTTATCAAACCCCAAAATGAAACTTCCTGATCATCTTACCAAATATCAACTTACTCCTCAGATGTTCGAGCAGGCCATGACCCATCGTTCATTTCTCAACGAATCGAACAGTGCTGTTTCTAACGAAAGACTAGAATTCCTAGGTGATGCCATCTTAGAATACATCATCAGCGATATGATCTACCAAAAATATCCCCAAGAACCCGAAGGCATTCTTACTGCTATGCGTTCCCGTTTAGTCCAAACTCAATCATTATCCCAAATAGCCCAAGAACTTAACCTTGGACTATATTTACAACTAGCTCGTGGTGAAGAATTAGCAGGCGGTCGCCAAAACCCATCATTGCTCGAAAACGCATTTGAAGCCCTTATCGGAGCAGTTTATCTCAGTGGCGGCATCCAACCTGCCATTGCCTTAGTCCAAGACTCCCTCGGACATCTCCTCAATCAAATCGAACTTGATAACCTCAAAGATCCCAAGAGCTTACTTCAAGAGCAAGTCCAAGCCCAAGGTTGGCAAACCCCAATTTACAAAGTGCATTCCGAAGAAGGTCCCGATCATGCCAAAAGATTCACCCTTGGCGTTTACATCGACCAAAAACTCCTCGGCGAAGGATCAGGCAAAAGCAAACAACAAGCTCAACAAGCTGCTGCTAGTATTGCCCTCACACACATTGAATCTCAATTAAATCCAACCAAATCTTAACACCACAAATATAACCTATTTTTCAACTTGCCTTTTGCTTATTGACTCCAAATCGGATATACTAGCAAAAGTTTACTAAAACTATGCTTAAAATTCGCCTATCTCAAACTGGACGCAAAAACGCCCATACATACAGAATTATCGTCAAAGAAACCCGCAGCAAGCGCGACGGTAACTATATCGATCTTATTGGCTATTACAATCCATTAGGATCCAAAGATATTCTCAAAATCGACCAAGCCAAACTTAAGGACTGGATTTCTAAAGGGGCCCAAATGACCGAAGGAGTCGCCAAAATTTTACCAACAGAAACCAAAGCTAAAGAAACTAAAAAGACCATAGATCCAAAAGTAGCTAAACCCACCAAAACTACCAAAT
>CAYUGO010000012.1:0-20381 GCA_964444295.1 uncultured Gammaproteobacteria bacterium
GCTAAAGAAAATGAGATGTTACGACAAGTTAAAGGGTTGACTCAAGATAGGGAGGTTGATAAGATGGGTGGAAATGAAAATGAATAGTCAGTTTACAGAAGCGCAAATTGATGGATTGGTTGAGGTGCTAGGTCAAAATGGAATTAATACGGTGATAGTTGAGACAAAAGAAGACGCAAAATCTAAAGTGATGGAATTGATACCTAAGGGAAGTGAAGTGATGACGATGACAAGTGTGACGTTGGATCAGACTGGAATTGCTGGGATGATTAATGAGGGAAGAAATTATGTGTCGTTAAAGAAAAAACTTTCGATAATGGATAGATCAACACAAGGTAAACAAATGCAAGTATTGGGATCAGTTCCTGAGTGGGCGGTGGGAAGTGTGAATGCACTGACATTAGAGGGAGAAGTTGTATTTGCATCTAATACGGGTAGTCAGATGGCTGCTTATGTATATGGAGCTGAGCATGTGGTTTGGGTGGTGGGAATACAAAAGATAGTTAATAATATGGAAGTTGCTATGAAACGTTTGTATGAATATGTATTACCGTTGGAGTCAGAAAGAGCTCACAAAGCCTATGGAGTAGAAGGGAGTTATATAAGCAAAATATTAACTATTAAGCGAGAGGTGAGGAAAGGAAGAATTAATTTGGTTATTGTAAGAGAAGAGTTGGGGTTTTAGGTTATCTTTTGGGTTCCTCAGGTTCGATAGTTTTGAAACCAAAATATATTTCAGTTTTATTTGAAAGTTGGTGTAAAGTATTGTCAGTTGTGTTTTTTACAGTTGTCACTGGTGTAGGTTTAGGTGGATTTTCAATTCCATCCATTGAGTGATAAATTGATTTTTGTCTTCTCTTTTCTAGAACTTCATTAGGTTTGTGTGGGATTTCGGACATGAGATTATTATAGCAAATTTAAAATTAGAGAAGTCTGTAATTATAGATAAAGGAGTGGAAAGTTGAAGGTTGACGATAATTGTTTATATGCTAAACTATTTAGCGGATTAACTAATATGGAAAATGCAAAGATAGAATTAATGATTAACAATGTTTTGCAGCTTGGCAAGCTGATGTCTTTACGGCAATTAGAGCATGGGGTGGATAAGATAACAATGTTTCAATTTGTAACGTTGCAAATGCTTAAGCAAGAGCCTGATGCAAAAGTTTCAAATTTTTGCAGTAGCATGAAGATATCAAAATCTTCGGCGACTCAGTTAATTGAGCGACTCGTTAAGGCAGGATTTGTTAAAAGATCCCCAAGTGAGGAAGACAGACGGGTAATTAAGTTAGCTATAACTGAAGCAGGAGAAAAGGAGTTGGTAAATCTTAGAAATAAGGTTATAAATAAGATGAGCAAGGTGTTATCTAAGATTTCAGAAAAAGATTTGGATGAATTGATTAGGATACAATCAAATTTGATTGAGATACTAAAGAAAGAGCAATATGGATAAATTAAAAATAATTTGGAAGCCATTTGTGTGGTTCAAAAATACTAGAACTAGGAACAAGATATTGGTCTTATTGGCGGTGATGATTGTTGCTTATTTGGTTAGAAGTAGAGTAATAGATTCAAATAAACAGCCTGAGTATATAACACAAAAAGTTGAGCGAAATGATATTGAGCAGATTGTTTCGGAGACTGGTAATGTGGATTCTTCTGGGATGGTGGAAGTGTATTCAAGTTCTACAGGAATAATTGAGTCTGTGTATATCGAGAATGGAGATGTGGTTAAGGTAAATCAAAATTTGTTTAAAGTTAGGAGTAGCGCAACTGATCAAGAAAAAACTACAGCCTATGCAAATTATCAGAACGCTGCATCTGCATATAATCAGGCATTAAATACACTTCGAGATCGGGAAGCAACAGCACAAAAAGTTGAGGATGAAGTAAAAGATCATGATGATGATGAGACATTTGCGCAAAAAGCATTACGAACTTCGGCTCAAGCTGCACGAGATTCAGCTTACGATGCGGTTAAGTCAGCTCAAGCTTCGTTGCGGTCAGCTGAGGCAGCTTACGCTGCGACGCAAAATGTGATAGTTAAGTCTCCTGCAAACGGAACTGTGGCTAATTTATTAGATAAGGTTGGAGATAAAGTAACTGCAAGTAGCGGTGCGTCTGGTGGATCGCCGATCTTGGTAATTGGTGATTTTTCGAGTTATCGAGTGATACTTGAGTTGAGTGAAGTGGATATTCCTAAGGTAAATATTGGTCAATCTGCGATGTTTAGCTTGGATGCTTTTGCTGGTAAAAAATTCATGGGCAAAGTAACTCAAGTTGATACGATTGGTACCAATATCAACGGAGTGATCACATATACAGTGGCAGTGGAGATTACAGATCCTCAGGACTCTATACGTCCGGCGATGACAGCAAATGTAGACATTGTGGTTGATAGAGCAGAGAATGTTTTGACTGTACCTAATAGTGCGGTTAAGCCTTATTTGGGTGGGAAGGGAGTTCAGGTTTTGGATCAGGAGACGGGCTTGCCTAAATATATTTCGGTTGAAGTAGGAATTAAAAGTCCTGAAAAGACTCAAATAATAAGTGGGGTTGATGAAGGTGTTGAAGTTATAACTGGTGCAAAAAATGATGTAGTTGAAGTAAATGGAGGAGGCCCATTTGGGAGATAAATATGTATGGAAAAAAGAATACCGGTTATTTCATTAAAAAATATCACCAAAACATATGGGCATGGAAGTGATGCTTATCAAGCACTTAAAGGAATAAGTTTGGATATTGATAAGGGTGAATTTGTGGCGATTATGGGACCTTCTGGTAGCGGAAAATCGACATTGATGCATATTTTGGGAGCCTTGGATTCCCCGACTAGCGGGACATATTTGCTTAAGGGTAAGGACATAACCAGTTATAATAATGATGAGCTGGCTTTTATAAGAAATCAGGAGATAGGGTTTATCTTCCAGTCATTTAATCTTTTGCCACGGACGACTGTGCTCAAAAATGTTGAACGGCCGATGATGTATGCGGGAATGGAGAAGGAGGCACGAATTAAAAGAGCATTGGAGTGCTTGGAATTGGTTGGAATCCAGTCGAAGGCAGGAAATTTGTCAAACCACATATCTGGGGGTCAAATTCAGCGTGTGGCGATTGCACGAGCTTTGGTGATGAATCCTAGTATTATTTTGGCAGATGAACCGACTGGTAATCTGGATAGTAAGACAGCTCATGAGATTATGTCTTTTTTTCAACAGTTAAATAATGAAGGTCATACCATTGTCTTAATTACACATGAGGATGATATTGCTGATTTTGCGAAACGGACTATACGGTTAAAAGATGGAGAGATTGTATCTTCTAGCAAAAAATAATTATGAATTACACAGAACTCATATCATCAGCGATTGGGGCTTTGCGGGGAAATATTTTACGGACGTTGTTAACTATGTTGGGAATTATCATTGGTATTGCTTCGGTGATTTTGATTATTTCGCTAGGTCAGGGAGCTACGGCAAGTATAAATAATAGTTTGTCTTCATTTGGTACGAATACAATTTTTATTTCTCCAGGGTCAAATGAAAGTAGACAAGGACCTCAACAGACCCAAACGGATAGTCTTAAGTTATCTGATGCTGAGGCTTTGGCAGATAAGGGGAGAATTCAAAATATTTCTGCAGTTTCGGCGGTGGTTACAAAGCCGACGCAAGCGTCTGCCAATGGTCAGTCTGTTAATACAAATGTGCAGGGAGTTAGTGCTGATTATGTGGTGATTCAGTCTTTGGAGATTGCTCAAGGTGAATTTTTTACAAAAAGCGAAGAATTATCTTTGGCTCGGGTGGCCGTAATCGGATCTGAGGTTTTGACTGATTTATTTGGAGAAGGGGGGAGTCCTGTAGGGCAAACAATAAAAATTGATAATAAGTCGTTTAGGATAATTGGAGTGTTGATTGAGAAGGATAGCAATGCGTTTTCGAATCCAAACACTGCTGTTTATGTGCCGGTAAATACAGCGATGAAAGTACTATTAGGACAAGATTATATTTCGTCAATTCTGTTGCAGGCAGAAAATAGTGATTTAGTTAATCAAACTGTTAACGATATTATTGATTTGATGATTGATTTGCATGATATTACAAATGGACAGGTAAGAGATTTTTCGGTTAATAGCTCAAAGCAGGCACTGGAGACTGTTGGCTCAGTAACTGGTTTATTGACCTCACTTCTTGCTGGGATAGCAGCTATTTCGTTAGTGGTGGGTGGAATAGGCATTATGAATATTATGCTAGTTACGGTTACAGAGCGGACTAAGGAAATTGGTTTGTTGAAATCTATTGGGGCAAGAGATAGAGATATTTTGACGCAGTTTTTGATTGAAGCAATTGTATTAACTTTGGTGGGGGGGATGATTGGGATGGCACTTGGAATCCTATTTTCTTATGTAATTTCGGGTTTGATTAATGTGCCTTTTGTTATTTCTTTGAATGCTATATTGCTTGCAGTGGGGGTATCCTCAGTGGTTGGAATTGTGTTTGGTTATTATCCTGCACAAAGAGCAGCAAAATTGTCACCTATTGATGCACTCCGCTATGAATAAGGTTAGTGATTATTAGGCAAGTGAAATGAGGTAGTATGATTAATATATATATATTGTTTTAAGAGGGAAAAATTATGAAAAAATTTGTTTTGCGAATAATGAGATCTTCATGGAAGATTAAGATTTTGGTTCTGCTGGTGTTATTGGCGGTTTTGTGGTTTGTTTATTTTAAATCAGATAATAAATCTGAATATACGACAGATATTGTTAAGAGGACTAATGTCACGCAAATGGTTTCAGAGTCAGGAATAATTGCTTCGGTTGGCAGTGTGGCTGTTTATTCTTCTACTAATGGCTTGGTTGATGAAGTATATGTAGTTAATAATCAGGATGTAAAGAAAGGGCAAAAGTTATTTAGCGTTAGCAGTACTGCATCTAAAGAAGAAAGAACAGTAGCCTATGCAAATTACCAAGTTGCTGCATCAGCCGTTGCACAGGCAGAGAATATTTTGCGCCAGACAAAAGCAACAGTTGATAGGGTACATGATGAAGTAAAAGATCATGATGATGATGAGACTTTTTTGCAAAGAGAAAAACGGACTGTGGCTGAGGTGGCAAACGATAATGCTTATGATGGTCTTTTGGCTGCACGAGCACAGTTAGTGTCTGCTCAAGTTGCATATCAAGCTACTCAAGATGCCGTGGTAGTAGCGCCCGTAGTAGGCATAATCTCTAATTTATCAATTACTAATGGAGCAAGTGTGACTGTAAGCAATCCTTTGGGCGGAGTATCGCCTGCATTAATGGTGGGGAGTTTGGGTATTCCTGAGGTTAAAATTTTAATTGGTGAGAATAATATTAATAAAATTGAGGTGGATCAGGGAGTGGTATTAAAAGTTGATGCAATTGATAACAAGAATTATAAAGGTGTGGTAAGTAGAGTGGATGAAATAGGGACTGTGAATGCGCAGGGCGTGGTCAATTTTAATATTTATATTAGGATTACAGATCCTGATGACTTATTACGAGTGGGAATGGGTGTGGATGCTGAGATAATAACTGAGAAATTAGAGAATGTTTTGAGCGTGCCAAATAGTGCTATTAAAAAAAATGAAGGTAAGAAGGCGGTTAGAGTCCCAGGAGAAAAGGGAGAGGTAAAATATGTTGATGTAGAAATTGGAATTAAGGGGACAGATAGAACCCAAATTATCAATGGGCTAGAAGAAGGACAGTTAATTATTTCTTCTGCATTGAGCGATAGTGTGAGGAAAACAAGCCCTTTGGGATTTTAATGAAAAATGAAACAAACAGCATCACAAATAGTTATAAAAGACGTAGTTAAGCGATATCCATTGGCAAACGGTGAGTATTATCAAGCACTTAATAAGGTATCGATCAATGTAGATAGTGGGGAGTTTGTGGCGATAATGGGACCTTCAGGAAGTGGAAAATCTACACTAATGCATATTATGGGAGCATTAGATACAGCGACAGAAGGTCAACAATTATTTAATGGCAAAGATATTTCGTCTTACAGTGGGGATCAGTTGTCAGAAATTCGGAATAAAGAGATTGGGTTTATTTTCCAAGCTTTTAATGTGTTGCCTCGGATATCTGTATTGAAAAATATTGAAAGACCAATGTTATATGGGGGAATTGGGGCTGACGTGCGAACTAGGCGGGCGATGGAGGCATTAAGGTTGATGCAGATCGAGGATAAAGCTCAAAATCCAGCTAATCACATATCAGGAGGACAGATTCAGCGGGTGGCTATTGCTCGCGCACTTGTTATGGATCCGTCAATTATTTTGGCGGATGAGCCAACGGGAAATCTGGATTCTGCAACTGCGAGAGAAATTATGCAATTAATTAAATCGCTAAATGATAAGGGAAAGACAATTATTTTGGTAACGCATGAAAATGAGATTGCGGAATATGCGAAGAGACAAGTAAGGTTAGTTGATGGCAGAATTGTTTCTGATAAATATAAATAAATATGGAATATAGAGAAATTGTTTTGACCGCTATGGGTTCGCTTAAGACAAATAAAATGCGGACTAGTCTTACTATGTTAGGGATAATAATCGGTATTAGTTCGGTGATATTGATCTCTTCAATTGGACAAAGTGCGGTTAAGTTCGTAAATAAAGAGATATCAGATATAGGATCTAATTTTATTACTGTTACGCCTGGTGGAGATTTATTAAGTGGAGTATTAGGAGGTTCAAGTAAACCTTTGACGAGTAATGATGTGGAAGCGATAAAAGATGCTGATATTGCAAATATAGATAAAGTAGTCCCGGTTGGATTTGCATCGAGAGCGGTTTCTTTTGAAGATGAAAAGTTGTCAACGTTGATTTATGGTTTTACTCCTGATGTATTTGATGTATTTGGATTTGAGTTATTGGCAGGAGATTTTTTTACGGAAAGTGATAGTGACAGTCGGGTTGTGGTGGTGGGATCTGATGTAGCGTCAGATTTGTTTGGGGAGAATGTAGACCCAGTTGGAGATTCAATTAAAATTGAAGATACTAAATATAAGGTGATAGGAGTAATTAATTTGGAAGGTTTGTCGGGAGGGCAGTTTAATTCTGGGGTCATGATACCACTTGATGTATTGAACGTTGATGTAACGGGGAATGATGATCTTTATGAGATTGCGATGAGTCTGGTTGATACTGAACAAACCGGCGAGACGATTACCCAGGTAGAGGAAGCGTTGCGGGAGTATAGAGATATTGGTCCTGATGAAGATAGTGATTTTGCGATATCTGATGCAAAAGAAATTTTGGGTACGATAGAAACTGTGACGTTGTTATTAACTGCATTAATTGCTGGAATATCAGCAATTTCTTTGGTGGTTGGAGGAGTGGGTGTGATGAACATTATGCTTGTTTCGGTTACAGAAAGGACTAAGGAAATAGGGCTTCTGAAAGCAATCGGGGCAAAGGAGAAGGATATTTTGATGCAGTTTATGATTGAGTCGGTGGTGATGACGGTGATTGGTGGATTAATTGGAATTGGAATAGGAGTGAGTTTTTCGTTATTAATATCACTGGTTGCAGGGTTGCCGATTGGAGTTAATCTACTTTGGATAGTGATTACGATTGTTGTTTCGACATTAGTGGGGATCGTGTTTGGTTTATATCCGGCGAGAAAAGCAGCTAAATTGCAGCCGATTGATGCGCTGCGGTATGAGTAAAATGTTAAGAGGGTTTGTTTATGCTTAGATATTAGAAATAATTGAAGAAGGTAGGTTTGAAGCTTAGAAAATTCTATAAAGATTTTATGAATAGACCAGTACCAAATTTGTAATTTTCTGTATTAACATTGCCGAATTTATCAACTTGGCATTCATTTTGTGAATGGAATTTATTGGAAGGCTCGTATGTGAAGTATTTATTACATAGTATTTCGGGAGAATTCCCTATTGTTTGTTCTGGGGTATCGTTAGTTGATTTTTGGGTCCATTTATTTGTGTTATATGAATAAATATATTTATTCATATCATTATCCTCAGAATAAAATTCAAATGTTATTAATGTTGGATCATATTTAAGTAAACTGAGAGGTTCGGATGTAGGAAAGGAAATTTCTGATATTTGTTTGGTTTTATAATCAAAAATGCTAAAAAATAAATTTGCACAATACATTCCGCAGCTTTCTGCATATATAATTGCGTTTTGGGTATTTTCTATAGGAAGAAAAAAAACATCACTTGATATGAGATTTATTTTTGGTTGGTTATCATGAAGAGGAATAAATTTGTGGGACAGTATGTCATAGGTCCATAGGCCTGAACTTGTGTTAAGAATGAGCAAGTTGTCAATTCTTGCTATAGCTTTGGATATACTAGAGGGTCGGTTGGGGAAAACTGGTCCTAAATTGTTTAATAGATCTTGGCTGATTTCTCTTTCAATTGAGTCTTCAGGTGATATTTGAGATGGGTTAATGGTTTCTGGTGTAGTATTTCCAGATTTAAGTACAAAGTATTGGTCTTGACCGTTTAGAATACTTTTGAAGTAGACATTATTTGAGTTGAGGGCAACAATACCTAGATAGTTTCCATGAGTCCCAGCTTTTATTCGGGAATTTATATCGGTAGATTTAACCCACGATGAATTAGGTTTGTCTTGGGTTTCCCAAGAGTGCCGATATACAGATTATCATTATAGAGGATTAAATCAGTAATAGTGTTATCTTTTAGGCCGTTTAAGGTACTTAGTTCTTTAATGATTTCGTTAGTATTTTTATCTTTGATTACCAGACCTCCTAAACAACCAATATATTGTTTTGTTTTGTCGCTCACGACTGATCTGATATTAGAGCAATCCATTAAATAGGTTATATTTGCAGAATGGGTTTGGGAATCTATTGCAGTAGTGTTGGGTGTGTTTGGAAGTAGGGCTTCTTCTGTTTTTGATTTGGGTTTTGAAGCAATTAAGTAAATAATTGTAGATACAATCGATGTTATGCTTAATATGAGAATCAGTATTAGATAGCGTTTGGAATGGGATTGAGATGGAGGGACGGAGATAATACTAGGAGTTTGTTCCAATTCAATAACCTGTGAAGTAGGTGTTCCGGCAGGAATTTGATTATCCTCAGGGTTCATATTTCATAAGTATGTGGAAAATAAATTGTAAAGTAAATAGGTTTATCGGACGTAATAATGAGGTTAGGGTAATCGTCTCAAATTTAGATTTTGATTAGGAGTTTGTTAATTTAAAGTTATGATACGCTGGAATTATGTTTAATAAATTGTTGAAGGATCATTATAGTTTTGAGGGTGATTTTAGTGTCGAATTACTTAGGTCCTATACGAATGATGTATATCTAGTTAAGGATCAAAAAAGAAAATATATCTTGAAAGTTTACGGTCAGACTTGGAGAACAAAAGAAGAAATTCTTTGGGAAATAGATTTGGTTGAGTATTTGTCGAGCATGAATGTACCTGTAGCCAATGTTGTTCCAAGCATTAATGGGGAAAGATTGAGGGTTAGTGAGGACAATGGGAAACAAATTTTTTTTGTGTTGTTTGAGTTTGCATCAGGTGAGAAACCTAAACCTCCATTTGAACCAAAGTTGCAATATGAGGTAGGGAAAGCTGCAGCATATTTACATATAGCTAGTGATAATTTCCAATCGGATCACAAACGCTCCTCCATCGACCTAAAATATTTAATTGATGATTCGTTATTGATTGCTAGAAGAACTATTGAGGATAAAGATGACCTAAAAATCTATGAGGATTTGGCTTATTACGTAAAAGACAAAATACTCGAATTTAATAGAGATGTATTAGACTGGGGACCCATTCATGGAGATCTGACCTTAGATAATTTGCATGTTACAAGAGAACAAAAAATAGTTTTTTATGATTTTGATTCATCAGGTTTTGGATGGAGAGCCATGGAGCTTTATGGTTGGGTAGTCCTGAATCCTGACAAAAAAGCAAATGTCGAGGCGTATTTGGAGGGTTATCAAAAGGTTAGACCAATAAATCAGATTAATATAAAGGCAGCCCCATATTTGCAAGCGGCTTCAGACATATGGTTAAAAAAGGGTATGAAAGCTTTAAGTGATCAAGCAGTTTTGAAAAGTCAACTTCGTAGGATAAAAGAATGGGCGGAGTATTTTAAATGTTAGATATATTATTTAACCTTTTACGTATAAATTCTCGACCGTATGGTCGTAAGAATTTTATGTAGTAAAATAGCTGGATATGGCTTTGTCTATTGGAATAGTTGGATTACCTAATGTGGGTAAATCAACGTTATTTAATGCGTTGTTGCAAAAGCAACAGGCATTGGCGGCGAATTATCCGTTTGCGACGATTGATCCTAATATTGGAGTTGTGGAGTTGCCTGATGAGAGGTTGGCGGGATTAGCTGAGGTAATTGCAGCTGGTAATAAAAATGAAAGGCCGCCTTTGGTAAGAGCTGTGGTGAGTTTTGTGGATATTGCAGGGTTGGTTAAAGGTGCGAGTGAAGGTGAGGGTTTGGGTAACAAATTTTTGGCTAATATCCGTGAGACGGATGCAATTTGTCATGTGTTGCGAGATTTTTCGGATGATAATGTGATTAGATCTGGAGCGGTTAATCCAGTGGATGACTTGGAGATAATTAGAACCGAGTTGATGTTAGCTGACTTGGCTACATTAGAGAAACAACGAGAGCCAAAGGGTAAGGCTAGTAAAGAGGAACTAATTCGTTGGAGTGGGATTGAAAAATTAAGAACAGGTATCCAAGGAGGAATAAGAGCTGCGGAGGTTGATTTGAGCGATGATGAATTGAGATTAACTAGAGATTTGTTTCTGTTAAGTTCTAAGAAAGAACTATTTGTAATTAATGTGGATGAGGAAGATTTGAATAGAGTAGAGGAGATAATAGGTAAATTCGTAGAAAAAGCTGGAGTAAATGGGCACCAGGTGGTAGTAATTAGTGCGAAAATTGAATCGGAATTAGTAGAATTAGAGGGTGATGAACGAAAGGAGTATATGGAGACTTTGGGAATCCTTGAATCAGGTTTGGATCAATTGGCACGAGCTGGATATGAAACACTAGGATTGATGTCATTCCTTACGGCTGGTGAGATTGAGTGTCGGGCATGGACTGTGAGGCAAGGAGCAAGTGCGGTAGAAGCTTCGGGTGTGATTCATACAGATTTTATGAATAAGTTTATTAAGGCAAAGATATGCGGTTATGATGATTTTGTGACTTATGGAGGTTGGAAGGGGGCTGCTGAAAAAGGCAAGGTTCGAATGGAAGGGCGAGATTATGTAATGAAAGATGGAGATGTGGTTGAGTTTATGATTGGAAGTTAGGATAATGGATTTGTGAATGTGATAAAAGCTTTGGTTGTTATATTAGGAGTCTTGGTTTTAGGTTATTTTTTGTGGCCGGTTGATTATCTGGTTATTAATTCACAACATAAATATAACGAGAATCGAATGATCTATGTGGGTGGTTGTTTTCAGTCCTGTATCGGTTATGCAACTGCAAGGTGTGAAGATGAAAGATATTGCAATGAGGGGGAGTGCTATGGAGTTGTGATTGGAACTTGTGTGGAGCCTGAAGATGATAAATTGAAAATAGTGAGTTTGTTACGAGCTAGATTTGGGATTTCACCATAATTGATAATTTGAGGGGATGATTTTTGGGCTAGGCTTTGGTATACTAGGCGGGCAATGGCTAAAAAAGCAGTGACTAAGGTTGATAAGAATAAGGCAGTAAAATCAGAGGCAGTGTCTGTGATGGTGGCTTATGAAGTGAGTTTGGTGGTAAGTCCTGAAGTTGAGGAAGATGGACGTTTGAAATTGGTTGAATGGTTAAGAAATACGGTTGTAGCCTTGGGTGGTCAAGTTGATAAGACTGAGGAAGCTGGCAAGAAGGTTTTGGCTTATCCAATTAAGAAATTTAATGAAGCTTGGTATTATTTTTTTGATGTTCATATGCCGAGCTCTAAGGCTAAGGATTTGAATACAAAGATTTCTTTTGAAGAGCAAGTAATACGGCATTTAGTCGTGCGTGCTGATTAATTTGTTATAGTATATAGATATGTCTTCTCGTTCACTTAATAGAGCACAATTAATGGGTAATTTGACTCGTGATCCTGAATTGCGCTATACACCTGCAGGAACTGCTGTTTGTTCGTTTGGGTTGGCAACTAATCGTTCTTGGATGACTGATTCGGGTGAGAGAAAAGAAGATGTGGAGTTTCATCGAATTGTTGCCTGGGCCAAATTGGCTGAATTATGTGCTCAATTGTTGCATAAAGGTCGACAGGTTTATGTAGAAGGTCGATTACAGACACGTCAATGGACTGGGCAGGATGGAGTAGCTCGTTCAACCACCGAAGTGGTAATTGATGACATGATTGTGGCAGGAGATAGACGTTCGGGTGGAGATGATGGTAATGCCGGTGGAGTTGATTATGATGATCAGTCACAAGGCGGAGCGGCATATGGTAATGGTGGGGGATACGTGGATGATTTTGCAAATGATACGAGTAATGATGATGCAGAAGAAAAACCAGCACCTAAAAAAGCAGTTACAAAAAAAACATCTGCTAAGAACAAGTCCGAAAAAGAAGAGTTAGATAAAGATTTGCCATTTTAATTTTAATCAATTTGTATGTTAAAAGTTAAGCGTAAGGCAGTTCCTATCAAGGATCCGTTTACAACAAGTGGTACCAAGCCCTCTTATCGGGATGTGGCCACTTTGTCTACTTTTTTGCGGACGAGGGGAGGGTTGTCATCTCGTTTTTTCAATGGGGTGACCGCCAAAACTCAGAGGCAAATTGGCAGAGCAGTTAAGCGGGCCAGACATTTGGGTTTGTTGCCGTTTGTTAATAGTATCGATTAATTTCTTCTTTTGGTTGTGTCTGATGCATATTTTTCCTTATAATGGGAAATATGTCTGACATGGTTAAGAAAGAGATTGAGTTTCGGTTGCCGGTTGTGGTGCCTAAAAACTTAGAAATGACGGTTGAGTCAGGAGATGTAGTTAAAAAAAATCAGGTTATTGCTAAGATTGGTGAGCCGCAGATTCAGGTTTGGAATGTAGCTCAAGACTGGGGAGTTGGAGTTGGTGATATGGCAAGTTTGTTGATGGTAAATGAAGAAGCTAGAGTTTTGGGTGGAATGACGATAATGAAATATGCCGATAAGAAGAAGCATAAGTATGAATTGATTGCTCCTTTTGAGGGCAGATTAGAAGTTGATTATGAAAATGGGGAGGTGCGATTGGTTGAGGACCAAGGAACTAAAGAAATTTTGGCTCACCATGATGCAAAAATTGAGTTGACTGATGGAGTTTGGGAGTTAGTGTTTGAGGCGTGGGCTGTGAGTTTTGATTTTGGGTGGGGGAAGAGTGCTGTTGGAAAATTGAGTTTGGCTGGTGCGGATGTGGATGTGGTAACTTTGCCGTGGTTGAATCGGAGTTATCAAGGAACTGTGTTGGTGGTGCCGTATATAACTCAGCATTTATGGCATAAGGCTAATGCATTGGGTGTAGTAGCGGTATTAAGCGGGAATGTTCCATCAAACTACGAGCTATGGTTTGATGAGAATAGAGATGATGCTTGCTTGTTAGCTTATGGGGGAAATGAACCAAAGTGGGGGGAGTTATTGAAATTGTTGTCTTCAAGATTAGGAGATTTTGTTTATGTTTTGGGTGAAAGCAAACAATTAATTGTTGATAAGAAAAGCAAACGTTCGAAGTAAATTTAGAGTATGGACATTGTTAATGGTATGTTATCCTAATTCATATGTCTGAAAACATAGATAGTGTTAGTGGTGCAAAAGGCGCTAAGGTGAGAGTAATACCATTGGTAAAGTTGAGGAGAATTTTCTTGAGTTTGGGAGTAGTGGTTTTGTGTTTTTTTGGCGGATATTCGCTGGGGCGGCAAGATGCGATACCGGTGTTAAATAAGCAGACCAGTTTGGGTCAAAGCTTCGGAGCACTTGGAATGTCAGGGGACAATTTGGGTTTGACCGGTAAGGTAAGCGCAAGTGATGTAGATATGCAGTTGTTTTGGGATGTATGGAATCAATTGAAACAACGATATTTGGATCAGAGTAAAGTTGATCAGAGCAAGATGGTTTATGGAGCTATTAAGGGAATGGTAGCTGCATTGGAAGATCCGTATACTGTTTTTCTTACTCCTGAGGAGAATAAGAGGTCTCAAGAGGATTTGCAGGGAAGTTTTAGTGGGGTAGGAATACAATTGGGGTATAAGGATGATCCTGAGACAACAGTAGAAGAGCGATGGCTGGCGGTGATTTCGCCATTAGAAGGAACTCCTGCATATGTGGCTGGGATTAAGGCAGGGGAATTGATAATTAAGATTGATGGAAAAATGACAAGTGGAATGAGTGTGCCTGAAGCTGTTGAATTAATTCGAGGAGAGAAGGGTACTACTGTGACGTTGACTTTGTTGCCTGAAGTGGGACAAGAGACACGAGATGTAGAGGTCGTGAGGCAAGAGATAGATGTGCCAAGTGTAACTATGGAATATGTTGAGTCAAATGGTAAGAGGGCAGCGAGGTTAAAGGTGAGTAGGTTCGGTGAGAAAACAACTGAAGAGTTGGTTGATTCGGCCCGCAAAATATTGGCGGAGTACAAATTGGGTAAGATAAGTGGTGTGGTGTTGGATTTACGAGGTAATCCGGGAGGTTACTTTAATAAAGCTATTGATATGGTGGGATTATTTGTGGAGAGCGGTGTAGCCGTACAGCAAGAGGATGCTCAAGGCAACAGAGAACCATATCGGGTGGACGGTAAGAATCCGTTGTTGAAAGACGTGCCTTTGGTGGTTTTGATTGATCAAGGAAGTGCTTCATCCTCTGAAATTACAGCTGGAGCATTGCGTGAGATGAGGCAGGCTAAATTGGTGGGGAAAACATCGTTTGGCAAGGGCACAGTACAGGCTGCTGAGGATTATCCCAATGGAGCAGGAATTCATATTACGATCGATCGCTGGTTATTACCTTCGGGTGCCTCGATACATAAAGAAGGAGTTAAACCTGATGTAGAAGTTGATTATAAAGCAGGAGAAAATGGGGCTCTTGATACTCAGTTGGAGAAAGCATTGGAGGAGTTATAAAGAGAATGTGAGAACGAAAATATTTTACTTTATATTAAAAAAGTTTTTGAAGTTGAGTTTGAAGGGTTAAAGAAAGAGAAATGTTTTTATTGAGCTGTATTGATACGGAATATATAGCCTGAGGTGAATTGAGTTTTGAGTTTGGCGGAGAGGGGACCAGTAATAGTGATTATATCTTGGGTGTTGAGGTCTGTGAGTTTGAGAGGAGATTGGGTGTCGGAAATTTCTTTAATAGGAGTAGAAGAAGTAACTTTTAGGGTATATGTAGTTTCGTCTTCGGTTGCAAGTTGGATTTCGGAGTTGAGGATTTTGGTAATGGTTCCAGTTATGGACTCTCGTTCGGGAAGATCTGGAGTTGGAATGACTTGGATTTCGCTGGCGTTAACCATGGTTTGAGTGCTGGCCAGAGTTCCTTTGATAAGAAGATAATCTTGGAGGGCGATGTCTTCGCGTTTGATTTCTTTACGACCTGGAATTTTGAGATATGTAGTTGCACCAGTTGATGTGGCTGAGTATTCTTGGTCATCTACGAGGATAGTAATAGATTGTTCGGTAAGATTGGTGACTTGACCGATGATGCCAACTGGCCGATCTTCAATTTGGTCAAGGCGTGCTGCAACTTTTTCGCGGACTGCTTCTCTGATTTGGTCAATTGTGCCTGAGGGAGTTGATTCTTGATCAGGGGTTGGAGTCGCTGCGTAAATGGGTGATGTGATTAGTGAGATGATGAATATGATGGTGATGAGAGTTGGAGTTTTCATATTTTTAGTTAGTGCTGAATACGACGGTTTGGTCAATGCGTTTGGATTGACCTTGAGGATCGATTGAGAAAAATGTGAGGTAATTACTGCCTTGAGTAAGTTTGATTTCGGTTTCGAATTCGCCTTTGTCATTAGGTGTCGTGGAGAGGGTAGTGTTTTCGTTGATGATTACTACTTGATCGTTTTTGGAAGTGAAGCCACGAATGATCAGATTATCATCATTTACAAGTGCGTGAGGATAGGGATTGACGATGGTGAAATTTGATTCCTCAGATTGAGGAGAGTTGGTAGGGTTGTTGGATTGAGGAGTGGGTGAGTCTTGTGTTATGGTTGTGGGCTCGGGTGAGACGGTGTCTTGGTCTTTGAGCGAGCGAGTGGCTGTGACGATGCCATACATGACAATTATGCCTACAGTAAAACCAACAACGATGGGAATAATCATCTCTTTATTCATCATTGGGAGAATATCATGCTGGGATGGTGGTGTCTAGGGTTTGGGTTCAAAGTAGATGGCACTTGAGATTTGGCTCGCAGATGTTTAGAATGCCAGTACATGGATATTACGTACTTGGGTCATTCTTGTTTTAAATTACGAGGTAAAAATGCTGTGGTAATAACAGATCCTTATGATAGTGAGATGGTAGGTTTGAAATTATCTAAGCAACAAGCTGATATTGTAACAGTGAGTCATGATCATGCTGATCATAATTATTTGGAAGCGGTCAAACCTAAGAGCGAGGATCATGTAGTAGTGTTTGATACGCCAGGTGAGTTTGAATCCAAGGGTGTGGATGTGCGTGGCTGGAGGACTTATCATGATGATAAGCAAGGAGAATTACGAGGTAAAAATATTGTTTATTTAATTGAAGTCGATGGAGTTAATATCGTCCATCTTGGTGATTTGGGACATATGATCAGTGATGAAATTATTGATGCGTTAGGAGACGTGGGAGTGTTGATGATTCCGGTTGGAGGACATTACACAATTGATGCAGTTATGGCGATGAGTATAGTTAAGAAATTAGATCCTAGGATTGTAATTCCAATGCATTATTATGATGCTGGAATGAATAGTGAGAAATTCGGAGAATTGGCGCCGTTGTCGGTTTTTATGAAAGAAGCTGGTGTTGAAGTTGAGCCTGTTGAGAAACTTAATTTGCAAGTAGGTTCTTTGCCGTTAGACACGACTTACGTTGTGTTACAGTCATAATTGGTTATGGCGGGTGTTAAGATTCCTCCGCATAGTGAGGATGTAGAGGTGTCGGTGTTGGGAGCGGTGTTGATAGATAAGGATACTTTTATAGATTTGGCTGGTTGGTTGAAAAGTGAGCATTTTTATAATGTTGGTAATAGTGCGATTTATGAGGTGATGCTGGAGCTTTATGAAAATAGATTGCCGATTGATGTGGTGACGGTAAGCGAAGGATTGAAGAAGAGCAAGAAGCTTAAGTCGGTTGGAGGCTTAAGTTATCTGACTGAGTTAACTACCAAAGTGCCGGTGGCTGCAAATGTAGTTGAGTACGGCAAGATTATCCGTGATTATTCAATCAAGCGCAATTTGATAGCTGTGGCTGGTAAATTGGCAGATGCAGGGTTTAATGACAGTGTGGCGGCTAAGGAGTTGTTGGATCAAGCAGAGGCAGATGTATTTAGTTTGTCTGATCAGGGGACTACTAAGTCGTTTGTTTCAGTGCGTGAAGTATTATCTGGGAGTTTCGATCGGCTAGATGAGCTACAGAAACATGCGGATGGACTGCGTGGGGTGCCCACAGGGTTTACGGATTTGGATGATGCTTTGGCTGGGATGCAGGATTCGAATTTGTTGATTTTGGCAGCTAGGCCAGGAACGGGTAAAACGTCTCTGGCATTAAATGTGGCGCATTATGTGGCAGTTGAGAAACATATTCCGGTGGGTGTGTTTTCGTTGGAAATGAGTAGCGAAGAGTTAACTGACAGATTGTTAGTATCTCAAGCTGACATTGATGCATGGAAACTAAAGACAGGACGATTAGGGAGTGATGATTATGCAAGATTGACTGATGCAATGGGAGTGTTGGCGGAGGCGCCTCTTTATATTGATGACACGCCTGGATTATCGATATTAGAAATTAGGACTAGGGCGAGGCGATTGAAGATGTCGACTGGAGTGAGATTGATCCTAGTCGATTATTTGCAGTTAGTGCATGCTTCGCGTAAGTCTGATAGTCGGGTGCAGGAAGTGGGAGAAGTATCTCAAGGATTGAAAAATATTGCTCGAGAACTCAAGATTCCTGTGTTAGCAGCAGCTCAGCTGTCGCGTGCAGTAGAGCAGAGAGGAACCAAGAAGCCTCAGTTGTCTGATTTGCGGGAGTCAGGATCTATTGAGCAGGATGCTGACGTGGTGATGTTTCTGTGGCGGGAGAATGATGATGATTTGGAACGGGTAAATCTGTCAATTGAGAAACATCGTAATGGACCTCTGCGGACTGTCCCGTTGTTCTTCCGTGGAGATAGGATAAGGTTTTATGGGATGGATACTAAGCATAAGTAGGGAGTCGATATTTGTTTTATAGGCTGTTTAATTATTAATAAAACAAAAAACCACCTTTTAACGAGAGGTGGTGAACTCGGTTTTGAGTTAGATGATAAGTTCACGGGGATGAACAAAGAACCCGTGATCGGTATTTGTGCAGGAATTGTCGCATGGACCTTTAGTCACTGAAATGAGGTGAACTCCCATTTCGACACCACCTGCTTCGTCATAGTAGAGTGTTTCAAACCAGCTTGCATGGGTTGTGCCATTGCAGCCGTTATTACACTCTAGTATTCCCCCGTCTGGTGTTTGGCCCTTTACTGTTGTACTGTAGATGCGATATGTACTGTTCATTTAATGCTCCTTTTTGTGTTGTTAATGCACCATGATTCAACAAGTGTAGAATCAATCCTGGTTAGGATGGTGAATATTATAGGATTAAATATTCAGGAAGTCAAATATTATGGGACTAAACAAGAATTGAAGATATAGTTTGAAGTGTATTTACAATTTTAGGAAAACTTATCCTGAAGTAAGTTCAGAATGATATTTTAAGTGGATGAATGGGTTTCAGGCAAAAAAAGCCCGCGGCTGGGTAGCCGCGGGTGGTTGGTAGAAAGGAGATTTTGTGGATTGAAAGAATGGGTTTAGATTGACTGCCTTTGAAGTTTGAGTTTTTCAATTACTTCATTACTTCGAGAAGGGACTTTGCGAGCAATCTCACGAAGTTGTTCATCAGTCAAAGCTAAATTGCTTAGGTCTATATTTTTAATATCATCAAGTGTCATGTCTTTCAGATTTACTTCTCCTTTTTTCTTAGGAATGGAGGTTGGCATTTTGAATCTCCTTGTATTGTTAATGTTCCACCAATGGTCTAACAAGTGTCAGACCAATCCTGGTCAGGATATTGGGTATTATAGGATTTGGAATGAGTTAAGTCAAAATTATAGGTTGAGAATTGTAAGAGTTTTGTGGCATAGTCATTAAGATGAAAAAATTAGTTGGGATTTTGGTTTTATTGGTTATGGGGGGGATTGTATGGTTTTATGTTCAGGAAGATACAGTTTTGTCAGATATTAGGAGGGATGAATTGATACAAAATGCGCAAGAGTATTTGGCGAGTAATCCGATAGTTGATAATAGCAATGGTAATCTTAGGCTGGATCAATATTGGAAACAATCACATTTGGGTGGAGATGAATCAAGAAGATTGGATATACAATGGATTAGAGTAAACGAGCCATTAGTTTATCCGATAGGTGGAGATAAATGGGGAGTGGTGTGGAAAGGAATGCCGGGGTGTAAATTAGATAAGCCTTTGGAGTTAGGATATGAGCCGGTTTTGGTGGATGAAAAGGGCAAAGTTTGTGGAACTTGGTGGCAAGTTACGGTTGAGGTGGATAATAAGGTAGGGCAGAGGAGCCTTGAAATTCGCGAAATTGGGTATGGAGAGGACCTGGAGTTGTAGAGGGGTGCAAAAAGTAAAAGACACCATACTGGTTGAGTATGGTGTCTGAGTTGGGGGTTAACCGCGGTGAATCCACCAACCGATTAGACCGTTGATTTGGATGGGGTCAATGCGTCCACCTTGAATGGTGAATTCAAGTTCCCCGCGGTGTGAGGAGTTAATTCTCATATAAACACCTGACTCGGTGTTTTCTATGAAAAGTTCGCCCGATAGGTTGGTGTAAACCTTTAGGCAACTATCAGTGTCGGTATAGAGAATGGGGGAAGAGGAATTATCATCAAATACCTCTTCCTCTTCCTCTTCTTCCTCAACCCCGTAGAATTCGTCGCTCATAACCATCTCCTTGTGTGTAAAGTGCGATCTCAGTTAGCACTGAGACTTCTGGTAGTCAGAAGTTGTGCAATTATAGGTTATTAAGTTAGCTAAATCAACAGATATAGGACGAGAAGTGATGATTTTTAAAATTGAAGAATGAAGTTTGTGCCGGGGGCGGGAATCGAACCCGCACCTAGTTGCCTAGACAGGTTTTTGAGA
>CAYUGO010000013.1:0-18807 GCA_964444295.1 uncultured Gammaproteobacteria bacterium
GAGGCTTTGGGAGTTGCCTTTGGCATAGAATTTTTTCCTCCTTCCTTTTCAGGATTCACCCAGGTCAAAAACCGCTAGGTGGGATTATTCTTCCGGTTTTCAATTTCGGGGCGCAGAATCTTGAACAATCCACTGTCGTTGATCTTGTTAGGTTCCTTCTGGGACAGAAGATAGGTAGGACAGTTGGGATTAGTGCAAAATCCGTCTTTTAGCACTTTCCCACATTTACTACACTGGCACTGACTCGGTTCAGCCTTGCGGCGCTTCGACATCTTATCTCCTTTGGGGATTTTCCCCGAGTAAAAAGTAGAGAAATACACTCACCTTATTAGATTTCCCTTATTAGGAGAAATCTTCGTAAGGCTTCCAGACTAAGAGTTCAAGAATTTCCATTTCATTTATCAACTCCTAATCAAGTAAGCCTTACGTTCCAATCAAATATTTTTCCAAGCATTTTTTAATGTACAAACCACAAGAAAAACAAGCGTATAGTATTTGTTATGTGGTATTCAAAGATTATACCAAATTTATATGTTTAGGGCTACTCGAGTGTATAAGGATAGCGCAACAGCACGTCATTTCCATTAGTTTTATACATAATCGTCAGAGTTCCGCCTGCAATGTCTTTGTCGTAATTACAAACCCCGCTGCTGCAAGACCCTAGGACTATTTCTTTTTTCTTCTTATCCACATAATAAGTTCCGATCGAGCCTTTCTCGCTGCCTTCAGATAAATAGACTAACTCATAATCAACGTCTTTGACATCTTTGGGAAGGTTTGTAATTACAAGCACAACTTTCTGCTTTTTCGCATCCGCAGTTAGTTTTACAATTGGCCTCTCAGCTTCGGGAATCATTGTTTCTGCTGGTGTGGGAGTTGGAGCTACTGTCGGTCTTGGAGTCGGCGTCGGAGCTTCTTGAGTTTTTTTACCACAGCCGACTAACATCACGGATACAAGTAGAAGCGTTATTACTGTAATTTTTTTCATAAATTAATTAGTACCTTTTTATGCTAACTTCTCACTAAGATAAGTGTCAAGCTCTGTAATTTCCAATCTAATCTGTTCAAGAGTATCACGATTTCTAATCGTCACAGTATCATCTTCGAGAGTCTGGAAATCTATTGTGATGCAAAACGGCGTTCCAGCTTCATCCTGATAGAAATACCGCTTACCGATATTGCCCCGATCATCCCAAGTGACCGCATGTTTTTTGATTAAATCATCAAAAACTTTCCGGGCTTTATTTACCAATTCTTCTTTATTAGCCAATAATGGAAAAACGGCTGCCTTATATGGAGCTAGCTTGGGGACAAAAGACATTACGGTGCGATTTTTCCCCTCGCCTCCATTGTTTTCGTTGTATGCTTGGCACAACACAGCCAGTAAGGTCCGATCCATCCCGAATGTTGGCTCGATTACGTGAGGAATAAATTTGTTATTCGCATCTTGTGGATCTTGATAACGCAAATCAACACCCGATTTTTCAGTATGATTGCGCAAATCAAAGTCAGTCCGATAAGCCAAGCCAAACATTTCTTTAACTCCAAACGGGAACTCGTACTCCAAATCTTCAGTTCGGGTAGAGTAGTGTGATCTTTCATCATCGCTATGAGATCTCCATCGCAATTTATCACTTGATAAACCAATTACTTCGGTCGCCCATGTCCACATTTCTTTCTTCCAATACTCAAACCAAGTCTCCCAGTTGTCTTTCTTCGGATCAAAAAAGAACTCAAACTCTGATAAATTAAATTGCAAAGTTCGAAATATAAAATTACCTAGAGTTATCTCATTCCTAAACGCAGCTCCGGACTGAGCAATTCCAAATGGTAGTTTTTGTCTTGAAGAATCGAGAATATTCTTAAAATTCACAAACATTCCTTGAGCAATTTCACCTCGCAAATAAGCTGTGTTTTTGGCTCCGGTTACAATTCCTACTTCAGTCTCAAACAATTGATTGAATTTCCGCACATCAGTCCAATCAGATTTATCACAATTTGGGCAAGAGATTTGATTACTGACAATTATCTCCTGCAATTTCTCAATACTGTAGCCCTCGACTTTTTCTTCTTTTTCAATAGATTCAAAATAATCTTCAATCAAATGATCAGCCCGTATTCTATTCTGGCAATTCTTACAGTCAACCATCGAGTCAGCAAAATTAGCCGTGTGTCCAGAAGCTTCCCAAATCTTAGGATTCATCAGAATACAAGAATCCATACCGACAATATTTGACCTAGAACTTACGAAATAACTCCACCACAGATTCTTAATATTTCGTAGTAACTCAACTCCAAGTGGACCATAATCATAGGTGTTAGCTAGACCTCCATATATCTCAGATCCGCCAAACACGAAACCTCTGCGTTTTGCTAACGCTACGATTTGATTAAGGTTATTGGCACTCATGGATCGATTATACCCAATTGTTACTCAAAAATCCCCCATAGATTATTCCCTCACAAAAACTATTAGAAGAAATTATTAATCACAGGGCTGTCCGATAATATTAAAAATTAACTATTATATGTTATACTTACGTTCAGTTGACCCAAAAAACCATTCAGCTTAAATCTTGCCTTTTTAGTACCTTAACACCAAGGAAGGAGAACATGGTCAAATGCGCAAAGCACTTGTGATTTTACTCGTCATTGGAGCAATATTTGCTATGTATATTGGTGAGCAGTTGAGCAGACTGCAAGTCAATTTTCTATTTTTTACCTTCATCACATCAGTTGTAATTGGAGTAGGGACATTGGTTTGGTTTGTAATTCGGGTGATCATCAATGAAAACCGGAGTCATCGTCTTGCGAACCAACATTATTCGCAATCTCTGTTCATGCGAGATCAACCGCCCGCAAATCCAAACCCATATTCTCAAGCGCCGATAAATCTATTTATCATCACAGCAAATATATTTCCGCCTGCTCCTCCGGCTCCACAGCATTCTTGGGATGAACAGGGTTCACTAACCTTTCAGCCACCTCAAGTTATGGGCCCAGTACATCCAGCGCTTCCTCTTCCTCAACCCTCAAAGCCATTAACTCTTACTGATAATTCGCATCAGGTTGCTAATGGTCAAGATGTGTTTTAAGGCACTTACTCCATCTAGCGAAATGCTACATGCAAACTCTCTTAATCGACAGTTTGTGCGTCATCATTTCCTAGATGGATTTTTTTCCAAATTTTTATTATCCAATTTCAACTAACCTATGCAAAGTACTGCAATTTACTCTTGACGACTGACAAACTAAGTCCCAAAATGGATTTAATGGTGATTATTGGTGAATAATGGTGAAATATGCTAATTGGCAACTACAGTTCCAAACTACAAGCCAATGGCAGAACCGCCTTCCCCGCCAAGTTCCGCAATGAACTGGATGATCACTTAGTTCTTTTACAAGGTTATGAACGCTGTTTGATGATCGTTAACTCGACAACTCTTGATTCTCTGGTGGGTCAAAACAAACCCTTTGCTCTAAGTGCAGCTCGAGACACAGATCGTTATCTACTGGGAAATGCTTTTGAGATCGAGCTTGATGCTCAAGGTCGGTTCATTATCCCAGAGCCACTTAAGACTTATGCTCATCTTGAAGACAATGAAGTGATTTTCGTCGGAGTTGGATCTCGTGTAGAAATCTGGAGTCCCAACTTATGGTCAGAATACCAAGAGTATTTGGCTCAAAACAGCGCACAAATAGCCCAGTCTTTACTTAACAATCCTAGCTAATGGACATTCAAACCGTCCATCAGCCCGTACTTTTACAATCTGCCCTCAATTTCCTAAACGTCCAACCAGATCAGTGGTACGTTGACGCAACTCTCGGAGGAGGTGGTCATACTTTGGCCATTGCTAGCCTAGGCGCTAACGTCATCGCCTTTGATCAAGATCAATCTGCCATCGATCGCCTGACACATCGTCTTGAGCAAGAACCTTCAGAAATTTCCAATCGAATCACCTTAATTCGGAGTAATTTTTCCAATATCTCCAGTAGCTTAGAAGAAGCAAATATTTTTCACTCTTTCTCTGGCATCCTTTTTGATTTGGGTTTATCTAGTGACCAATTACAAAATCCAGAGCGAGGTTTTAGTTTCTTGCACAATGGACCGCTAGATATGCGAATGGATCAATCTTCATCCCTCACGGCTCAAGATATCGTTAATCAATGGAGTCTGCGAGACTTAACTCAATTATTCCAGCAAGCAGCCGATGAACCGAAAGCCAACCAAATAGCCCAACTTATAGTTAACGCTCGGACTACTCACAACTTTTCTACCACTCATGAACTTGCCAATCTTATAGCCAACCAAATCGGTAAACACTCCAAAATCCATCCTGCAACTCGAGTTTTCCAAGCTTTGCGCATCGCCGTCAATCAGGAATTCCCATCACTTATGAACGGACTTCAATCTGCATGGCAAGTTCTCAACTCTAACGGACACTTAGTCGTCATTAGTTTCCACTCAGGTGAAGACAAGTTGGTCAAACACTTCATGACTTATCAACAATCCTTAGGTTCAGTTTCTCTTACACCTAAACCTATTAAGGCCGATAGACATGAAGTTATAAATAATCCACGTGCGCGCAGTGCCAAATTGAGAGCAATTGAAAAAAAATAAAAAATATGTCATTCATTACAATCCTCACTCGAACCATATCAGCAGCTTGCTTGGTTGCTATGATTATTTATGTCTTTGTAATTAACAGTAGCGCTTCACTTGGAACTCAAATTTCTAACCTTGATCATGACCTTGCCGTAATTAGCAGAATTAACGGTGAGTTAAGTCAAGAATTATCTAATCTCCACGATATCAATAGAATTGCCTCAAGAGCTCAAGAGTTAGGCTTCGTTAATGCGAACACAGCGATGACGGTTACTTTGCCCGATCCGCTGGCTATGCAGCAGTAGGTAAATACTTCTGACAATGAATCATAACTATCCGCGCAAAACATCTCATACTTCAGACATATCAACTTCCACTAGATTCCGTTTGATTGGGATAGCTTTCGTTATCGGCACAATTTTAGCTTTGGGCAGATTGTTTTATTGGCAAGTTATAGCTTCAGATAGACTTGTTCAAGCAGCCACCCGCCAGCACTGGAGTTCCCAAATCATTCAAGCCCCAAGAGGGCTGATTAAATCACGAGACGGTACAACAATTGCTGGGTCACAACTGGGATATAGTGTGTTTTTCGATCGCAAACAAGCCAAGGATTTAAATATTTCGAATACGTCTTCAACTCTTGGCCAATACACAGTTACTAACCCTCTTCCACCAGAGCTTGCTTGGCAAGATTCACAAGACGCCACATCCGAATCAGAAATTGAACCATTATTTTCTCCAACCCCAACGCCCTCAATTTCCTTATTAGACGCAGAAATTAGCCGCCTCAATCAATTGCTCAGTAATACAAATAGCTCATGGGTAGAATTATCTCCATATATTTCCCAGACCCAAAAAGAATTAATCGTTGATCAAAAATTACCAGGGCTAGTTTTCCTCCCCAAAACAACTCGAGTCTACCCTGCAGTAAGTCAATTTCCTCATGTTCTTGGCATCGTAGGCAAAAATTCACAAGGATTTCCTATGGGATATTTTGGTCTTGAAGGCTTCTATAATCGAGATTTATCAGGAGAGCAGGGTAGAGTTAGCAAAGAAACAGATGCTAGTGGTAATCCGATTGCCATAGGCCAAAGCCGTAGTGTTAATTCAATTCAGGGTCGATCTTTGATAACTAACCTCGATCGCACTGTGCAGTATATTCTCGAAAAAGAACTCAAAGATGGCCTTGAAACATATATGGCTGTTGCAGGAACTGCCACCGTCATGGATCCTAAAACAGGAGCGATTATTGCCATGGTGTCTATTCCACAGTACCAACCAAACTGGTACAAAGATTATCCTTCCGAAGCCTATTCTAATCCAGTAGTAGCTCAGAGTTATGAACCTGGTTCAATTTTCAAACCTCTAATTATGGTCTCCGCAATAGACAAAAAGGTCGTCGATGATACTACAATTTGTCCCTGCAATGGGCCCGTCGCGATTGGCCCTGAAGTAATTAGAAATTGGGATAGCAGTTACCATCCCAACTCAACTTTGACAGATATTATCAAAAATTCTGATAACGTTGGTATGGTTTTTGTAGGTAGACAACTCGGTCAAGATAATCTAATTAGTACTCTTAATGATTTTGGCATTGGCACCAAAACGGGCATAGATTTGCAAGAAGAGATGACTCCCAACCTTCGAAGCGACGATGATTGGCGAGAAATTGATTTGGCTACAGCTACATTTGGTCAGGGTATTGCAGTAACTCCAATTCAAATGTTGACAGCCATGGGAGCAATTGCCAATGGAGGGATCCTCATGCAACCACAAGTTGTCAAACAAATTGATGACAATGGAAATATCATTCCCATCGAACCTCGACCTATCCGTCAGGTAGTTTCTCCCCAAAGCGCAGATCATATGAAACAAATAATGACAACGGCTTTTGAGTTTTTCATCACCAACCATGGCCGCAAGGACCTGGATGGATATAGAATCGCGGGTAAAACAGGCACCGCCCAAATCCCTATCAAAGGCCACTATGACAAAGACAAAGTCATTGCTTCATTCATCGGTTTTGCTCCTGCCGAAGATCCCAAATTTATTATGCTTGTCACTTTGCGTGAGCCCAAGAGTGGCAACTTCGCCTCTCAGACTGCAGCTCCTCTATGGTTTAGTATTGCTAAGCAATTGTTTTCGTATTGGGGAATTCAGCCTAAGTAAACATAAGCCTTCATTTCCATTTTCTAACTTGTATTTTTATCCCTATCACGTCACAATTCTTACATAATTATGGCTTCATTCCTTCGCAAACTAATTCCCCAATCAGTAGTTAACAAACTTGATCATCTTCCTAACGCAATTGCTGCTACAACACGATATGGACATCCTGCCAAAGATATGACCGTGGTCGGAGTCACCGGTACAGATGGCAAAACAACCACTACCAGTCTTATTCATCATTTACTCCGATCAGCTCAAGTCAGAACCGGCATGATTACTACAGTTGAAGCAATACTAAACGACACGCACTTCGATACAGGGTTCCACACCACCACACCCAGTGCTTGGAAAATGCAGCAATTACTTCATCAAGCCAAGTTATCATCAGTCACCCACATGGTAGTTGAATCTACCTCAATTGGACTTGATCAGCACAGACTATATGGGATTCCGTTCCAAATAGGAGTTTTGACTAATATTACTCACGATCATCTTGATTATCACCAAACTTATGATAAATATTTATTATCCAAAGCCAAACTTTTCGATCACGTCAAATTTGCCGTCCTTAATCAAGATGATCAGTCTTACGATGCTATGAGGAAATATCTTGATAACAACAATCCTCAAGCAACTCTCATAACCTACGCAATTGATGATGAATCAGCCAATCTTCGTGCTACTAACATTGTTCTCAAACCAGATGGTCTGTCATTCATTGCTAAGGTTAATCATCCCAATTTTGCAACTACCGAACTCAAATTCAAGATCGAGTCTAATCTTATCGGAGAATTCAATATATATAACTTACTAGCTACGATATCTACAGGATTTGCCTTAGGATTCCAACACCAAGAAATAACTCGATCTCTGCAAGATTTCCACCAAGTTGCGGGTCGACAAGAATTAATTTCAATTCAAGATCGCCAAGTAGTTATTGATTTTGCTCATACCCCTAATGCTCTTGACGTTTTGCTTAAAAGCTTGCGACAAATTTTTCCCAATCGAAGGCTTTTTGTTATGTTTGGAGCGACAGGCCAACGGGATCAATCCAAACGCCAGCTGATGGGAGAACTAGCTTGTACTCTTGCTGATGTCGTAGTTTTTACATCTGATGACACGTATCTAGAACCAATTAATCATATTCATCGCCAATTAATTTCTGGAGCTGCGCTAACTCCCAGCCAACGAATTTCACCAGATGACAAAGTTCTGCCCAGTCAACCAATTTATTTAACCATTCCCGACCGCCAATCAGCCATTAACTGGATTTCCCAAAAAAGCAAACCAACTGATGTGATTGCGATGTTAGGTAAAGGCCATGAGAAAAGTATTAATTTAGAAGGCATTGAGTATCCATGGTCCGAAAAAGAAGCAGTTCTTCTTGCCTTTAACAATCTCGATTCTGATTAAATTTTTCCAATTATTTATTTTTCCAAACTATCTAAAGATTAGTTATTCCTGATATGCTATTTATATGGATCTGCCCATAAGTGTTTGTATTGGAGGAGAAGCCGGCAACGGCGTCATGAGTGCGGGATTGGCAATTGCCAAGATAGCAAGTCGCAATGGTTATCATGTGTCTGATTATTCAGAATATCCTTCCATCATCCGAGGAGGACATAATGTGACTCGCATATCAATTTCTAATCAACCGATTCATAGTCCCATTTACGAACTAAATTGTCTAATCGCACTAAATCAGGCAACCCTAGATTTGCATTTCTCAGAGCTTACTCCTAATGCCATTGTCGTATATGACCCCGAGCATCATCAACCACTTTCTGTTGATTTCCCCCTCAATCTTGTCGGTGTCCCTATTAATCGGATTGCTCAACAAATTGGCAACACCAATCTAATGCGCAACACTGTTGCTGTTGCTGCAGCTCTTGCCTGCCTTGGAGCTGATGGCCAAAGTTTCTACAATTTCCTTGCTCAAGAATTTCAAGCCAAACCCAAAATAGCCAAACTTAACCAACAAGTTGCCCAGGCAGCAGTTAGCCATGTTACCAAGAACTATCCCCAAAGTATCACCAATCTGCTTGCAACTTTGCCTAATTCTCCACCTAAAATTATTGTAAGTGGAAATCAGGCTATTTCCTTAGGAGCAATTAGCGCTGGTATGCAGTTTGCATCAATTTATCCCATGACTCCCACCAGTAGCATTATAGAAACAATTGCACCCTTACAAGACAAATATAACTTCGTTTATCGTCAGCCAGAAGATGAAATATCTGCCATAATCATGGCCATTGGTGCATCGTATGCTGGAGCTCGCTCTTTAGTCGCCACAGCCTCAGGTGGTTTCAATCTCATGGCTGAAGGTTATGGTTTGGCAGCTATCACCGAAACTCCATTAGTCCTTGTTATTGGACAGCGAGGAGGCCCAGCTACTGGATTACCTACGTATACAGAGCAAGCAGATTTACGATTTATACTTCATGCTAGCCAAGGAGAGTTTCCTCGCATCGTTTTGTCTGCCGGCGACGTAGATGAGGCTTATAATTTGACCACTCAAGCTTTTGATTTAGCCGAAATATACCAAACTCCAGTAATTGTTTTGGTAGACAAACATTTGTGCGAATGTCATTGGTCTACTACTCCCTTTCCTCCAGTTCCAAGCATCAATCGAGGTAAATTACAATTAGATGTAGATTTAGAATACAAAAGGTTTGCTCTTGGCCAAGATGGGATTTCGCCCCGCAGTTTCCCTGGGCTTGGCAATCATGTCCTGGCTAATTCTGATGAACACAACCCAGCAGGGCAGAGCAATGATGAAGCTCAAAATAGAATTGATCAAATGACCAAACGCATTGCCAAGCTTGATACTTGCCGGACTAATCATATGCCAAGTCCTGTTTTGTATGGTGATCCTCAAGCCCCAATTACCATAGTTTCCTGGGGTAGTAATAAAGGCGCGATTTTAGATGCTTTAGAATCTTTTCCCCAAGCTAATTATCTTCACATCACTTGGTTAAGCCCATTTCCAGCTGATTCAATCAAACAGATTCTAACCAGATCAAAGTATGTTCTTGATATCGAAGGCAATACAACTGCCCAACTTGCAGGATTAATCCACGAATATACAGGTATCGAGATACTTGATAAATTCCTCAAATCTAATGGCAGACCATTCACCTCCCAAGAGATACTGTTCAAGTTAAACAGTATAATTCTAAATTAATATCTCAAATTACTCTTGGGATCTCCTTTTCTCCAAACCCTGCAAAAATGCGCTATATAATTCGCTGCGAATCCGCATATGATTTTTGTCATCAATCTGACAGATAATAGCTGGGAAAATATGATCGAGGTGGATTCCTGGTTTTAAATCCCAGTCATCAATATCTCCAACGCGTTGCATTATCTGCTTTTGCCTCCTTTTTTCTCTAGGAAAACTTGTACTCACCTCTACTAGCAGACCGCTTAGATTATTCATTCTAACCAAAAAATCAGGGATACACCGTTTGCATTTATCTTCTTCTTCCAAAACCAGCATTATAGGTTCGTGATAAATTTCACATGAGTTCCACAATGGCCTTAGAGCCTGCACAAACTTTTTCTCTCCCTTATTATTACCAATAATTTCAACGAACTCTTCTGGACATATAGGGTCTGTTCTAAGTGTTTCTAACCTCAAAATCCCTGACATGTTATTTCTATTATATAGATTTAGACGTGTAATTTGTAGATATGCAGCTGACAATTAGCTTTCGATAATATATTATCGTCACATGGAAATTTCGACAGACACACAAAAACTCATAGATCCTCTTCAGGATCAACGCAAATGTTTTCGTTTGACGGCTTACGCCTGCCGACTTGCTATTGCTGATAGATTAAACATTATGAGATTCCCACCTAATTCTTTTAATGAAATTGAAGTCTCTGTTGAAGTTTTGGAATCTGCAGGAGTACAAATTAAATTTCAGCCTAATCTTTTCAAGAATGATCTATTACCAAATAATTTACGTTATCAAACCACCATTTCTGCAATTGCCGAATTACGTAATAAATCTAATGAAGTCGATGAGCTGGGATTCACCCGAGGGTCCAACTTCATTAATCTTGAGCCTCGTGATAGATACCCGCTTGAGTTAAGCGAAAGAATCGAAAGATGGCCTACCTTTTGGCAATTAAGTGAAGGCCAAGAACTAGATAGAATCAATCAATTAACCCACACGGCTCGCCAACTACAAAATAACGTCATACCTCCCTTATCAGATTTGCTTTATTTAGGCCATTTTAGCTGTGCAGCGCTAAATGCAACAGATAGATTCCTTAATCAAATTTCCTAAACATAGGATTAAAGAGTATAATTGAATTCATATGCCACGTTTTTTAGATAATGCGCCAAGTTTACCAGATTTTTTTGCGGATTATAGAACAACGGCTCCCCGAGCGAATGATACAACTCCAGTGATAGAATCTTCTGTTTTTTTTCCAAGCCACGGAACAACTGCTCCTCGAGCTAATGATACTGGTCCAGTGATAGAAGCTTCTGTTTTGCCACCTCTTCCCGATAGCTTTGATCCTCAACTTTGTCCCGCTAGAATTATTGGTTGTAATCCAACCAGTTGTGCTGAAGGTAATTGTCGGAACCTAGGTAATCGATTGGGAATTGACGTATCTAAGTAGTCTTCAAATGTCATAGTTGTATTCTTGGTGCATTTATAGTTAACATAGGAGTAATGGCTCCTAAGTCTGTCTGGAAATTATCAATAGGTTTTTCGATTATGATAATTTTGGTGGGAATCATAACTTGGAGTTATTATTTCCCATCTCAAGTTAATAATCCAATCTTGTTGTCTTCCAATATAGTAAACGAAGATCCAAGTCTTACTTGGACAGCTACAGACATAGAAGGCGGAGATCACAATGTAAGATCTGGCTACCCTCAATATATTGGTAAGATTGATCAACTAATTGCTCCCGAAGTCCGAGCTCAAGCTATTAATACAAGTTATAACTGTCAATTTTCCCAATCTCCAGCGATTGTTGCCAATACCTTCGGTGACTTGATCAGTGAAAATTTAGCTTTTGTTTCAATTACAGAATGCCCCAATAAAGTCGTTGGGGTGCAAGTTTGGTCCTCTTGGGCAGGCAGACCAACTCACAACGAAAACTTCGATCAGCAAAGACTTAGTTATACTGTCAAAATTCACAAACTTAGCAACAGTAGCGTCAATATAGTTAATGAATCGAAATCAGTTATGAATACTCCAACTCAAGATGGGGTTTTGGTAGCTTACTATTATTACCAAATGCCTCCAGGTGACTCATATAGAATTACTGCTAGTGCCTCTATGCGCCAAAATGGGTGCAATAACGGTAACGGGTCAAGTGATGCAGCGGTAACGTACACAGGACTTGGGTTGCCTACTTCTACTCCAGTACCAACCTTTGGTGTATTGCCTACACCGACACCAACTCCTCCAGCTGCCTGCAGGCCTCTAGATAGTGCCTGTGTATGGACAATCGCCAATCCAAACGGTAATTGTTGTTCAGGCTTAGTTTGTAGCGGTGGGTCATGTATCAGCAATTCAGCTACTCCAACTCAAACTCCAACTGCGGACGATCCAAGCGATGAGCCACCTACTCCTACTCCCGCACGGTAATAATTTTGCGATACAATTACGCCATGCAACTTTTTTTCTCAGAATTTACTCCTGATTACAGTAACTACACATTTCCTTACCAAATTTATTTACGTCTAGAATCAGGTGACGATCTCTCGAGGATTTATTTTTCGGGGTTTATACCGATGAGAAGTCAGGCAGGAATTTTTTATCTAGCACGCAGCAGTAGAGTCAAACTTTCACAATTTGAATTATCAAGTGAAAACCGCCGTATTTTGCGCAAGGTTGATTATTTAACCTATCAAATTACTCCTGTAGAAGATTTTCAATACACCAAAGAAGTTCAAAAATTCTGTCTTGATAGTTCCAAATCCATCGGTAAAGGTAAACCCATTATTCCTGTTTCAGCTATTAGAACTATGTTCACAGGGCAGGCCAACGTAACGCATGTTTTGGTTTTTAAAAATATTGAAACCAATCAAGTCCAAGGATATGTTGGCTTAGTCGTTCATGGAACTTTTGTTCATTATGCTCATCCATTTCCAAGTTCAGGAAGTTCAGATCCTAATCTCAACATCGGGATGATGACATTGGCAGTTGATTGGGCATATAAGCAACATAAACAGTTTATCTACATTGGGACTGTTGCGACGGCTGGATTAATGTATAAATCTCAATTTAAGGGTTTTGAGTTTTTCGTTGGAAATGGCTGGTCATCTAACCTCGATGAGTTGAAATTTATAGTCAACCGTACGTCAGAGACCCATCTTTGGGATGACGAGTCATATATAAGCAAGTTCCAGACAGACACCTCATTGACAGCTACGTTGACGCCTCCTTTTCGCGCGCGCATGAAGTAATAAATCCCAACTAAGTTGGATAATAAATTAAATTTGGAATTTTCAACTCTCAGATGTCACGAAGGCATGCAAGTTTTACAAACATTTTCTATGGTTCGTCACTCATAGTGTAGTGAAGAATCTATTAATGGTCTTCTCTCTAGCAGACTGGTCAAACCAGAAGTAAAAATCTATCTTATAGTATTGACAATAACATTAATTAATGTTAAAGTTCGCCCTACGGATTGAGTAAATTCGCAGAACTGTTTTTATAAACAGTTTCTCTGCAATTTTTGCTCATTCGTGAACCTTAAAAAAAGAATAGTGAAAGAAAAATATTAATTAAGGATTTTCGCATTTCGAACTAGTTTCGAAAATCAAGAGAATTCAATAATACCTCCAAAAAGTTAACTCCTAGAAATTTACTAATTAAAGGAGCTTAACTTCGCAGTAACGGCTTTATAAAGTCGCGCTAACCAACCTCAGGGACTTCGAGTCCAAGTTTTTGTCCTTCGGGACAGAAAGGATGTGACCGCATGCAAACTTGCAAGCGGATGTGGAGCGCGGCCATAGCAGTCGCGCTGGCGCTGGTCATCAGCGCCGTCTTTGGGATTTCCTCGCCAGCAATGGCGCAGGATGTGCCTCCGTACACAATTACGGAGAATCCGTCGGTTTTTCCTGAATCCGCCAATTGGTCAGAGACCTACGGCGATCAGGGGATTCCAGGCGAGGTATTGGCAAATGGAGGTTGGGGCCATACGTGGACCTCGATTCTTAAGGCCAGCACTCTCGACCGAGTCAATCAGATAGGCGACACTGGGGTTTTTACCCAGCACTCTTGTCCTACTGGTTTTGACGGACGCAAGGTTGGCATGTTTAGTATTTATGTGCCAGCCGAACTCATTCCCGACGAGCTCGAGCCAACTCTCGACAAAATCGGATGGGTGTTCGTACCTGCCGACGTAGTCGAAAACACATACCATTTGGGTAATCATCCTCAGGGCATGTGGGTTCTTTCGGAGTTGATTTGGTGTGACAATCAGGGGACAAATCCCCCGTGGGTTGTTGCATTCAACCCCTCCGATCGTCCTGATCAGGATCCTGTAGAAAACTTTGCCGGCCCACAGTATGTGCCGGGCAAGGTTAACGGTAACTTTCAACTCACCAAGGTGCTTGACAGCGCCTATGACTGGAAGAATTACTACCAGGATGGCACGACGCATCAATGGTCGTGTCCTGAAAATGGTGGGCTGGGGTATTTTACTAACTACTCCCCTATGAAGCTGTTGGCGCAATATCCCGTGGACAATTACATTCTCAATCAGGAGCGACTGCTTCAGATTGGATATGTAATTGTCCCAGCCTACGAGGCAGTAGAAACCTTCAAGCTTCGGCCTGAGGGTGACTATCTTGCTGAGACCAAGCCCATTTGGTGTAAGCCATATGAGGCTCCTGCCAGCAAGCTGGTTGTCACTAAGCTTGTACTCTCGGAAGATGCTGCAGATCGGGCAGCTAAGTTCGAGGTCACTGTTGACAGTCAGTCTAGTCGAATGCTGGGTCACGGAGAAACCTTTACTTGGACGGTGACGTCCGAGGTAGAGGTTTGCATAATCGAGAAGAATGTTGACCCCACCCAGTGGTATGTCAACATTGTTCAGAATAGTGGGGCTCAAGGTCCCATTGTTCACGCCGCCACGGAGGTGTCTACCTTTAGTCTTGAGTTTCCTGGCACAGGCCCCAAGGCCTGCACCACAGTCCAGCCTGGGGAAATCCAGACTTGGTCTGTAACCAACACTCGAAAACCCGCACCTCCTCCGCCGCCGGTAGAGAAGACCTTCGTCTTTTTGCCAGCGATATATAATCCTCTATGCCCGGGTGGAGCCGTGACCACGCCAGTGTATGACTCTCCGGAGGAAGCACTCAGTGGTCAACTTACGGTTCATGGCTGGTATATCCTTGATATGACTGGTTCGCGTAAAGCGTGCTATGCATATAAAGATGCAACCAGTCAAACGACTCAGGTTTCCATCTTTGCTCATTCAACAGTGAAGAGCGAGATTGGAATTGTCGTTCACCATGATGGTCAAAACACCATTGGCGTCTACGATGAAACATCGGGGGTTAACCAGGTCAACTATTACCCGAATGTTGATCTTGAGCACGTAAGCGTTGTCTGTGTAACAAACACAGATAATGTGAGCAATCTCAATGTCTGCGTTCACAATGACCCGTAAACCGGGGTTTCCAAGTACCCACTGACACATGGAGACGGGGGACTCCGTCTTTGGGTACTTGTTAACATAACGTGTTCTGGGCTGACCGTGAGGTTTTGCCCAGAACACAGTATCTTTCACTATTACCAAATTTGATTTTCAAAATCTTCTTTCCTTATGAATCGTTTTCGATTCAGATAGGGCAGATGCAACAGAAATCAAATTTCTTTTACAAATGGGCGGCCTTTATAGGTCGCCCTTTTTCATGCCTATTTCATTGTTCACTCGACCTCAATTTCATTTGTAAACATTTTCTTTTCCAACCTCTCAATGGGTTATTCTACAAGGACATCATCTTTAACTGGTAGACTAATTACTGGTGTAGGAAATTTAGGACTAAAATACACAGGTCCTAGTGGCACAGGATTATTTTTATCCTCATCTATAAACAACACAATTGCTTCTCTAGGTTCTTTTTTATATCCCAAGGCATAGATAACTTCCGGTGAACCCCCGAAGTGTTTGCCCGTCCATTCCGCAGGTCCAGCATCACCAATTACCGCCACTACGGATCTTCCATTGCTTGGATTGACCACTAGCATTTTGCGTTTATTGTACCAAGGTTTAAGCTCAGTCCAGCGTTGGTTCCAATCAGGCAGATATAATGTTTGAACTGCAATGTAATATTTTTCTTGTATTAATTTTTCTTGTGTTAAATCAACTTTTGAATCTGCAAAATATCCGAAGGCCCCCACACGACTCGTTATTCCACTTGATGCAAACGGCTCCCATGGTTTTAGTCTATCCCCGGGATATCTCGGCAAGTGTTGCTCAAGCCCCATAACTCCCCAAGTGTGATTCAGCTTATTTCCATCTAACATATCAATAACATTCACACCGGTTAATTGATTAATAACTGTGACATACGCATCAATTTCTGATTGATCTATTTTGTCGTAGTTAATTGGCTTTAAACCTGACAAATTCCCAGCCAGAAACAACTCAAAATCAGTTTGCTGATTGGTAGTAGTTCTCAAATTACCCCGCACTAAATTCGTAATTAATAATACAATAACAAACAATCCCAATGCCCCCACTGTCCAAGCATGCCAGTGTGGATGATTAGCATAGATTTCTTTACTGATTTTTCGCAATCGGGCAGAACGCATTGTATTATTCATTGTACAGGAAACCGATATACCGCTCGTCCCAAAAAATCCTACAAAAGTACAAATAGACTTAATTTACGTTTAATGGTTTAAAATACTTTAATTAAATTATTCCATAATTTAAGAATTTCAATTCAAAAATAACCAAATTAATAACAAATTTTTATGCACAAGTTTAATTTTGCACTTCCTCTCAGCGCAATAAGAGAGCTATTTAAATCCTTAATTATAATTTCAATTGTAATAATTGCATTTGGGCAATTAGCCAAATTTCCAACACCTCGTCCTGATTTAAATATCCTTGTTATTGATGTAGTTATCGTTTGTACTAGTATTTTGTATCTGTTTCTCAAATTTATCTCTATAAACCAGATACAGTCACCATCTTGGATATTTTTTTCACGCGATATTTTTATCTTTGTTACCGCAACAGCATGGATTATCCATCCACAATGGTTCACAGGGACCGGATCAATACCCTCATTACTATATTTATTACGTCTATGGATGTATTTGCTTGTGCCTGACGTAATTATATTTTCATTAAATAAAGTAAGTGCTGTTTATGAAGTCATTAAAACTTTGCTTTTTGTATTTGTAATTATAATCGTATCAGGGTTAATTCAATATAATCTCATTCCTGATTTCCACTTCCTTCAATTCTGGGGATGGGATAATCACCTGTATCGTCTAGCTTCCACATTTCTAGATCCAGGATTTGCAGGGATTATGCTTATACTTGGAATTATCCTTTTAATTCCGCTTTTTATTCATAAATTAACCAGACCATTAATTTATCTTTTTATTATCACCATAACAGGGATAATCTCGCTAGCACTTACATTTTCTCGAGCATCATATATTGCCTTTTTTATAGCTCTATCTAGTTGGTATTTATTTACTCGCAAAATCATCCCAGTCATCGGATTAACTGTAGCTCTTTTGATTATGATTCAACTCGCACCAAAGCCAGAGGGTGAGGGAGTCAATTTAACAAGAACATCTACAATTAATTTTCGTTTAACTAATTGGAATAATTCTTTGAATGTTTTTAATCATAATCGACTGTGGGGAATTGGCTACAACCGCTACCGCTATGTTCAATACGAACTGGGAATTTTGGATAAGGATTGGCAAACTTCACATTCAGCTTCAGGGGTTGATAACAGTGCATTATTCTTATTAGTAACCACAGGGGTTGTCGGAACAGCTTCTTTCTTAATTTTTGTAGCATTTATTGTAATAAGTATTAATTTAATTAATAAAAGAATGATCAAAAGGCCCGAATCATCTGCAATGGCGTTGGTTCATAATCACATACCGTATATAACCTTTGCTAGCCTAGTAGCTACATTTATTCACGGCATGTTTCACAATACGTGGTTTTATCCTTTTACTCTATATTGGATTATGGTTTTGCTCGGATTAACTATTACGGTTGGTAAGTCAAATTCAAAATAGCTTCTGTTTCATTCCCTGCCTGATCCACCGCTTTTATTAGTATGTCCTGAGATCCTTGAGATAATCTATAAGAGTTTCTAAATACACCCTGATCAACAATTACCAACCGTTCATTGATCCAAACCCTTGCCTCTTCGTTTACAGTTCCTTCTATTGTTACAGTTTGGGCTAAAGATCCCCTCATGATACTATTGTTTGCGGGACTGGTAATTTCTAGTTCAGGACCAATATTATCGAAAATAATTTTTTCGGGCAAAGAAACCTGGCTTTCATTTCCTGCCTGGTCTTTAGCATAGGCACTAATTTCATTATCTCCATTATTTAATGATATTTCTTCAATATCAAACTGACTATTGGCTTGGACTTGAGTTTGGGCGACCTGAACACCATTTAACAAAATATAAATATTTGATTCAGGCTCACCAAATCCCTTGAGACTAATTTTCTGATCTTTAGTAGCTTTGTTTGTAATTAATAGTCGTGGAGTAGTTGGTGGAATTGTATCACTTGCGCTATTACTCGGTTTCGACTGAACCCCAGTCCACCAACTTGTTAGTTTAATAAACAGAGGTAAACCCCAATAAACCAGCCCACCCAAAAGTACCGCTGTGAGGATCGACATCAGAACAGTAGTCCGCAAATTCTTCCATCGTTCTTTCTTTGTTAATCTTGATTGATAAGTTCGATGTTTCTGTTGATAACTAATTCGTGATTTCCGAGATGCAAACATAATTTCATTATATACAATCTGAGCCGATGAGAGGAGTTGAA
>CAYUGO010000014.1:0-18428 GCA_964444295.1 uncultured Gammaproteobacteria bacterium
AGCTGCAGTTTTGTTTTTGAAAGTTAGTTGCATTATTTACTTCACCTCCTTCCGAGCGATTGATTTGAATGACCTGATAATTTTCATAAAAAAAAAGCCCCGACCATTCCCATAACCTGAGAATAGTTCGGCGCTTCCGTGTGCGGTCGGCGCATCGTACTTATTGATGTAGGGTCAATGTACCCTGTATTTTATAAAGTGTCAATATTGTATTTAATTAATTGAATACAATAATTTGATATAACAAATTATGCGCTTATATTGACAGTCGAATTAATTAGATAATCTGTTTTTTTGATATCTCTAGTAGATACTTGAGTCACTTTGTAATTCTGTATTATTATCTCAACACTTCCATACCCTCGTACAGATTTCATCGCACTAATAACCTCATCAATTAATTCTTGATTAACTCTTTTTGTGGAAAAATTTATTGACGACATTGCAACCATGTCTAGTTAAAATTTATTTGAATATCTTCTTTTTCGCCCTCTAACTCACCGACTTTAAGATTAAATTGTTTATCTTCTTTGTTAATCACAAAGGCAATTTTATTGAGCTTAGTTGATAAAGGTTGAATTTCTAACATGCCAGAATGCACATCTGCTGCAAACAGCTTTCCGTCAGCAGAAACTAATCTAAATACATCTACGGGGGACATATATTTTGGGAGGGAATCAGAGTTATCAATTTCTAAATTCAAAACTAGGAAAATCTTATCATTTTTTGTTTGTGCAGGCTTACCTTGGACTAAGATTTCCGTTCTTTTCTCAGCACTAGTTAATCTCAAGTTAACTTCACTTGCTTTTTTATTTGGCAAAAGCGCCTCAAATTTGAAGTCTTTCGAGACATCAGTCTGAGCAAGCAGAGGGTTAGTATCAGTTGTTTTACTTTGAGATAGTGCTCTTACTCTTATTCCTGATACGATTACTATCAAAGCAATCAACACAGCACCAACCCAAAATATATATTTTGTCGAAATTCTAGCTCTGAGTTTTCTAAAATTATTTTTCATACATTTGATTTCCCTCAATATCAAAAAGCAGAAGTGGTCGAATAATAGCCCCTCAACGGTACTCTGTCAAGGAATCAGATAGTACTTTAATAGGCTAAACAAAACTATAAGATAGTAATCTTAACATTTACTTTAGAATAATAATTATTTATCAAAAAGGTAACTTTCATATTATTTTCATCATTAAATTTAATAACCGAATTTCCAGTTCCATTCGTATTAGTCGTTACAATTGTTGATGAATTACCATTGTCTGCAATTGATTCATACCAACTACTGACGGTTTCAAACATTTCATCACTCTCGAGTTCCATTTGAGTTGTTTGTTTATCTTTAACAATACAGCTTGGACAAATATATTTATCAATGTCTGTATTTAATTTATTTTCCTTGTTCTGGAATTGACTAATACTACGAGTTGGAGAACTCGAAGGTGTAATTAAATCTCTATTATTTTCTTTTATGATTTCAACTTTTTTATTGTCTTGACTAACAAAGTTTTTCTCAACATTAGGAATGACGTATTGATTAACACTCCATACGCCAAGGACATATAAACCAACAAAACTAATTATCAATAAAACAATACTCTTCATACTTATTATTCATAACCATTTGGATTTAATTTTACCCACCGCCATTGATCTTCAATTATTTTATCAATATCGTATTTTGCTTTCCATTGCAAATCTTTCCACGCATGTGAGGGGTCGCTAACCGTAATTACAGGATCTCCTTCACGAGGTTTATCACTTCGATAATTTAATTTATTACCTGACACATTTTCAGAAATCTCAATTAATTTTTTATTACTGACAGCGATACCTGTTCCCAAATTATATACGCCATATCCTTCTATCGTTGCTAATCTTTCTACTGCTGCCAGATGTCCACTCGCTAGATCCATCACATGGATATAATCTCTTTCTTGTGTGCCATCTTGGGTAGGAAATTTATCACCATACAATACAAACTCTTCCCTTTTGCCAACCAATGTCTGCATTATTAGTGGAATTACATTACCACTCAAACGAGGATCTTCACCAATCTGTCCGCTTTCGTGAGCTCCTGCAGCATTGAAGTATCGAAGTGCAATCCCTGACATTCCATAAGCTCTTATATAATCCTGGATCATCCATTCTACTGCAGCTTTACTTTGACCGTAAGCATTTTTGGGTTGTATTGGTAACCCCTCATGCATAGGTAGTATTAGAGAATCACCGTATACTGCTGAAGTACTAGAAAAAACAATTGACTTAATCCCGTTTAATTTCATTGCATTAAGCAAATTTAGTGAACCAATTACATTATTGCCAAAGTATATATCCGGATTTTTTTCTGCCTCACCAACATTTTTATAAGCAGCAAAATGCACAACGCAAGTGGCATCACTATATTTGGCTAACAATTGATTTATTCCGACGACATTTGCCAGACTCATTTTCTGCAAATCTACTTTCTTACCCGTTATGGCCTCAACTCTCGTGATTGATTCCTCATAACCACGTTCTAAATTATCTATCACAACAACTTCATGTCCCGCTTCTAACAAACCCAACACCGTATGACTACCAATATATCCTGCTCCACCTGTAACGATAATTTTACCCATAAGTTATGCTAACCCCAAAAACCAATCGTTGCAAGTAACTTGGCAATTTTTTTATTTCTAAATAAAGATACATTTATATATGCTAAACACATACCTGTAATATCAAACACAATATCCCCCAGACTTGATTCACGTCTTGGAGTAAATTTTTGATGATATTCATCGCTTAATGCAAATAGAATTGTAATAATCCAAGTTAAAAGGAAAGCAGTTTTATTCTTTACCCCCGAAAGTTTCAAAGCGCGGAGTTGCAGCAGCCAAAGTATCGCATATTGGATTGCATGTAATACATTTTTCAAATTACGTTCTATCCAATCTGTTTTGCTTATCAGCACTTTTTCGCCCGGAAGTGAGGATAAATAGAAAATTATTAACATACATACCAACACAGGAACCCAAGCATACAGAAACCAAAATATTTTTTTCAAGTTCATGTTTACATTACTAAGTATAATCAATTCATAAAGCCACATATATATGGAAACTTCACACTTTTTTATTCTTGGGGGACAAGATAATGAAATGGCTGAGATTCAATCGGTTCTATCTTCTCGCCAGATTCCCTACATTCAGCCTCAGTCAAAGTGGGGAGAAATACTAATTTCAATTGCCGACTTACCACCATCAGCCACAAACAAACAACTTGTATTTGTAGAATGCAAGCCAAAAACTCATGTAGCAAATGCAATAATTATCGATCATCATAATCACCTAAGTAATCAGCCATCATCATTATTGCAGGTTCTCAAGCTGCTAAATATCAATCCCAATCTTCGTCAACAATTAATCGCATCAATTGATAGTGATTTCCTTCACCACACAATCAAGAAATTTCCCAAACACAAATCAAAAATATTAAAAATCTGGGAATCTGGTTATCGCAAAAATTTCAACTCCGATCAAGAATTTGAAACCTTCAAATCTAAGTGTCAGCAATTAATTGATACTGCACATCGACCATTCCCCGACCTATTAATAATATATGAAGCTCCTCAATCGATGACTTTGATATCAGCCATCTGTAACCTCCAAAATTTAGCATGTATCTTGATCGTGGGCAGCCGTGAGTCTAGCAATCTAAAACCATGCTTTTATCAGGGTCCCAAGTCTGTAATCCAAAAACTATCTCAAATGACTTACGAAAGGGCATACTGGGGCAGAAGATATTTTGGATGTAGAGCAATTCCCTCTCACTTCATAACTTCTATAAATCAAATTTATAGTTCAAAACTATCCAAGAGTTAGCTTTTACTTTAGAAAAACTCCAAAAATAATAGATTATTTCTTTAAACAAAATTCTCTGTATTAAATTTATATCTCAAACGACTCTCAATTATTTCTTTCCTTTAATTTTTGCTCTATTAACTCGCCATTCTTGTATCGTCACTAATAATGGAACTGCTACAAACGGAGAAGAATAGGTTCCCAAGATAGTACCTAGTAGCAAGGCGGCAGACATCCATTTTATAGAAGTTCCTCCTAATAACAATAACGCCGTTAACATAAATATTATCGTCATGGAATTATTCAAAGATCGCGGTAAAGTTTCTGTTATAGATTTATTAGCGATTTCCACTAACGAAGCTCGGGGATATTTACGTTTAGATTCACGGATGCGATCATAAACCACAACTGTGTCGTGAACCGAAAAAGATAAGGTGGTTAAAACTGCCGTCACAAACAAACTATCAACTTCAACTCCATATAATTTCCCCAGTAACACAAATGCTCCCAGAAGAATCAACGTGTCATGAAACATTGCCAAAATTGCACTTAATCCATATATTGCGTTTTTGAAAACCCAGGCAACATAGCCCATGATAAAAAGCGAAGCCAGAATTACTGCAATCAAAGTTTTGCGCAATAATTCTTGACCTAACACCGGACCAATTGTCTCAAATCTTAACTCACGAACTTCTTGCTCTGTAATATTGCTAAATTCACTGACCACCGAGGTCGCTTGTTCTTGGTTTATTGTATCAAGCTTAATAATTATTCGATTCCCCTCACTTGTTTGTATTGCTGCTGGTTGAACTCCTGTTTTTTCACTAACCACATTTCGGATAGTTTCATCATTAGGAATTTGATTATTAAACTCTACTTCAAGTAGACTCCCGCCTGTAAAATCAATAGAAGGATTAAATCCTACCCCGATCAAAAGTCCAATGCTTATTAATACCAACATCAAGGATATTCCCATAAATCCAAATTTTAATTTCATGAAATTCATATAATTGTTATTTAATTTTAATTCTTCTTGGTCTAGGCATAACTGATCTTAGCAATGTTCGAGAAACTACAATACCTGTAAACAAACTGATAAATATTCCCAAACTCAAAGTCACCGCAAAGCCTCGGACCACAGAATTCGTCGTCGAATAAAGTATAAACGAAGTTGCCAAAGTACAAACATTGGCATCTCTAATCGAATCCCATGCTCTTCCAAAAGCTTGTTCCATTGCTAATTGAGGAGCTCTTTTTAGTCTAATCTCTTCTTTATATCGTTCAAAAATTAGAATATTAGCATCGACAGCCATACCTACCGAAAGCAAGAATCCAGTTATTCCAGGCAAGCTTAATGTAATACCTAGCAATTTATATACAGTAAAGCTCAGAAGAGCATATATAACTAATCCCAGCAAAGCTACAATTCCCAGTCTTCCATAGTACACCAGCATAAAGATAGCCACAGTAAATAACCCAATTAATCCTGCTTTTATACTGGCATTTATAGACTCAGATCCCAATGTTGCTCCTACAGTTTGCTGTTGAACTAACTGGACCGGAACAGGTAGAGCTCCTGCATTTAATGCAATTGACAATTGTTTAGTTTCCTCCGTTGTAAAACCCGGATTTCCGCCAGTAATAATTGCATTTCCGCCCGTAATTGGTTGATTAACTACAGGAGCACTCAGTGGTTTGTCATCCAGGAATATATAAATTTGCCTCCCTACATACTCAGTTGTTAACTTTGCAAATAAATCTCTTCCCTCGTCATCAAATACAATTTGTACTGTGTTTGCACCTGAATTAGGATCAATTGACGGAGTAGCTCTACTCAGATTCTTTCCGGTCAAACCTGTCTCCAAAAACAGCTCTCCACTTTCTGTCGCCGAATTAGGAACTCGGAAATCTAATTGAGCCGTCTGACCAATTAGATTAATTGCTTCTTGGGTATTCCTAACTCCCGGTAATTCCACCAAAATTCGATACGTTTGACCATTTTGGGAAGTTTGTACCACCGGCTCTCCAACCCCAAGTGAATCAACCCTGCCTAAGATATTGGTTTTAGCTGCTTCTAACGCCGTTAATCGATCACCTTCATTAATACCATCCATGTCAGCTTCAAAAATCAAATGAGAACCCCCTTGGATATCTAAACCAGTTTTAATTTCGTAACTATGAGTCAACGATTTATTTAAAAATGGTATTTGTATATCACGGTTTAAAGGAATCTTTACATCTCTTCCTAACAAATTAAAATTCCAAGCTGTCGCAGTCGGTAAGTTTATCCAGAAAGACCACATAGAAAGCAACACAATAAGTAGCAAGACAAATCTAGGGTGTTTACGCATTTTTATTTTCTTTTATTTAATAATGATAATTGATGGGCTTCAGGGAAATGCACTTTTAGAGTGCAATCTTCCCATAATACATCTACTTGAGCACTTTGTCCTGCCTCAATTCCAAATTTCTTTACTAAGCGTGAGGGAATACTTATACACAAGCTGTTTCCTGCTTTATAAATTGATTGACGAAACATATCCTTCCTTATATTAACTCAAAATTACCATTAATTCATAGTTTAATTAAATAAATCAAACTGGCTCCCAATGATCATTACTCTTGGCATCGTTAGTAACGTAAGGACAAAAGGGTCTCTCTTAGTTTTTCGATATGTGTATTCCTCGATATCCAAGACAGTATAGTTAATTTCACGATCTAATTTAATTTGTTCGGTTCCAATTAATGCACTTATTTCTGGCAGAACTACATCTCCTATAATTACAACATCTACCGCTTCCTCCGAATATGGCTGTTTCTCTGCAAACGCCAACGAAAAATATACTGCCTTTATTTTGCCTAATTTTTGTCTTTGCTTCAAAAATAGCTTACCCAATCCAGTTGTTTTGTTAATCATCGATAGCAACTCCTCATACAAAACATTTTTCTTGTTAAAATAGTAATAGACTCTATTCGCCCTATTTTCTCGGATGATCATCCCTGCACCTTGTAAGTTAGCCAATTCACGTCTGACAGCATTTATTTCTTCACTTGTAGCTCTAACCAACTGCCTTACATAAAATAATTCACCGGGCTTTGAGAGCAGGACTTCCAGTAATTTAATTCTTACCCTAGATACAAAAATATTTTTGAGTAATGACGCCATAACTTAATTGTACGTCAGATATTACAACGAGTACAGAAGTTAATCAATTTTTCTCGCATATCAACTACAACTCTGCCACTTCAATAACAAGCTCGTTACTTTTCTCACATCCTTTTCCAAACCTACTGATATTTAATCATTGATTCACTCTGAGCCGGAATTGTGCTGATCCAAACTTGACCCTTGTTTAGAGCAATTTCCTTGCCTGCTTTGTCATAAAATACAGTTCTTGATGTTCTATCAGCTTTTTTCCATGTTCCTTCAGTTACAGTCCCATCTTGGAAAACCATTGCTTTCCCAGTCCCTTTATTTGCATATAGTAGATGTATATTGTTTTCGTAGCCATCATTAGCTCGAGATTCTTTCATTACTTGCAGGATCACCGTCTTGGCACTGATTTGCTTTTCTGTATTCAAATCAATATGCGGCTGGCCACCATTATTTCTCAGATAACGATTAGTCGCACTGTCATATTTCCAATCAACCAAATAAGAGTCAGCAAACTGTTCCCAAAACATGTAGTTAATATCAGTGGCTGTTGCATTAGCACTAGCTGAATCTTCTTTAAATTTCCAAGGTACAAAGGTGGAATTCCATGCGACTCCATCTTCATCCACGCTAGTTAAGCCTCTTTTCTCAGCTTCGGCATAAAGTTTATCTGTTGACGAATACATAGTATGTTCTACGGCAATATTTTGATTTCCAGTAAATTTTTCTAACCGATTATCACGCTTAAATACAGGTAATCCAATATACAAACCATCAATATCGTTATAAAATCTCCAGCCATACTTTGCTATTTGACCAATAGCATCAGCTTTGGCTCCATTTGCACATCCTGAACCTGTTTCTTTATTACAATTTCCGCCACCGACGTGTGCATAGATAGGATTCTCGCCATATTCTGAAACCCAATCCAAGAAATACGTCCTTGCAGATCTCACTGGTCCAACCTCAACGTCTCCACCAGCAGCTCCACAATAATATATCCCCATAAATCTAGTGATTCCGCCCTCAGCTAATGTTTCATACACGACATCTGCATTGCTTAGTCCAGATTGAGGTCTTGCGTCAACGTGGTTCTCAATCATAACAGCCAGTGGTCTTCGTGTGGCCCAGATCTGTTCTTCAGATTTGGTAAACATTTCACCATTAATCGGACAAGATACTGTTTTTGGCTCACCGGGATTTACCCTTGATCTTACAGCAGCAGTTTCTTCATCAGTCATAGCCTCAGGAGATACTAAGGCCGTATCGGAATTCGTTGAATTCATTGAGCTAAAGGCCAAATATGAACCACCAGCCGAAACAAAATAAAGCAACGCCATTACCAAACCAAAACTTATTTTCTTTGACATACTTTCAAATTGTCACAGACAGACAAACTTCTTGTCAATGGCTAAGATTAATCTACTTTCATTTCATGACCAAATTTGAATTAATTCAGTTTAAGATAACAAAATTTCAAGTCTAAATATGATATAGTAACCACATGTCATCAAACTCAAAAAAATCTAATCTTCAGACAGAAGAATCAATTTATGAAATACCATTGTCTCTTCTCAAAAGGGATATTTACAAAGCTCTCATCGTTTCTTCTGTAATTCTTGCGCTACTTTTGTTCTATGCCTTTACTCGGTAATTCAAACAAGTTTCACCTAAAATTTTCTTTCCTTCTAATCTTTGCTGTGACCCAGCACACATAAAAACACACAGAGGTTAGTCTGTGCGTTTTTATTTATCGATTAATTTACTTAAAAAAGAACGGTCTATTTAAGAAAAAACTAATAAACACAGCAATCGCAATTATTCCTAGCAAAGCTCGTGTGATCGAAACTTGAATCTCGTCAGGCGTTTCACTCACAACTTTAGTTACTACTTTTTTCGTAACCGGTTTGCGGACAGCTTGAGTTTTTGCTTGACTTTTAGTTTTTTTGGCAGTTTTTTTAATTGTCTTGGCAGGCACAGGACACACCTCCTTTCGGTATATTACAATATAATCAGCCTAACACGGTCTCAAATATACTGTCAACGAATTTATATGCACATAAATAAACAAATTCTTATTATTTCTTTAACCATAGGATTTAGCTTAGCCATAATTCTAGGATTTTTGCCGTTAATACTAAATAATAATCCAACTCAAAATCTCCAAGCCACTAGCGAGAATATTGTTATCCCATCGCCCACACTGACGTTAACTCCAACTCCAGTTCCTTATCTTAATGCTTTAAGTCTTAACTCAATTATGAACGATAGCTATCAGGGCAATCGGGTCAAACTATCCCGACTCCCTCAGAATGAACTAGTTCAAATTGTTGCCGGCGGCGATGTCATGTTGGGTAGGGCAGTTGGTGTTAACATAACTCGCCTTCAAGATTTCACTTATCCTTTCCGATTGGTTGCCCCAGTATTTCAAACCGCAGATATTGCTATGGTGAATCTCGAAAATCCCGTAACCGATAACTGCCCATTAACTTCTGAAGGTATGATTTTTTGTAGTTCACCAGGAACTTTGCTAGGCCTTGAATATGCCAGTATTGACGTAGTCAATTTAGCCAATAACCACACACTTAACTACGGGAATCAAGGTCTTGAGCAGACGGTCAAATATTTATCCCAGTCCCAAATTCGTTATACAGGACTTGACAATCAAACCACGATTCTCGAAATAAGAGGAATCAAGGTTGCTATTCTAGGATTTAGCGCTTTTAGTAACAGCGATGTTTTGTCTCAATTGGACAGAGAAAATATTCAATCAAGTCTTTCTCAAGTCGCCAAAACTTCAGATCTTCAAATCGTAAATTTCCACTGGGGCAGCGAATATCAACCTCAACCAAGTGTGAGCCAAAGACTTCTTGCTTACATTGCTATTGATGCAGGCGCTGATGCAATCATTGGGCACCACTCTCATTGGGTTCAGGGTGTTGAGGTATATAAAGAGAAACCTATTTTTTATTCACTAGGAAATTTAATCTTTGATCAAATGTGGTCAAATCCAACCAGAGAAGGCTTAATAGTCGAACTTAATTTTTTTCGTAACCAAGTTGCAGGTATTTACCTAAAGCCCACGTTCATCGAAAACATTGCGCAACCTAATCTCATCCCTGCAGGTCGAGGAAACTCTACCTTAGGAAAAATCGAAAATCTCAGCAAATCCCTCCAAGATAGTCAACCGCAAGTTCTTGAATTATACGAACCCTGACAATTACACTTATAACTAAGGACACGGAGCAAAGTCACAACTCGGGGGAATTCTCCCTACACCAGTTCCATCAGGACACACAAGAGCATCCATTGTACAGGCTACAGCATTTTCATTTACACCTTCATCTTTACTTATATTTCCAAGCACGTATCCGATACCTAAACCAATTATCAAACTTAATAGCAACATCAATACAATCACTAGAAGCCCGTTTTCTTTTCCAGTAACTTTGGGGTTCGTAATTTTTGGTTCAAGGTGGGGAGGGCTTAAGGGGTTAGATGTCATTGCCTAATTATGGACCAATTGCTAAACAAAACGCAAATTACTCTGGCAACTCAACAGTAAATGTAGAACCAGCTCCTTGCTTAGAGTTGACCATGATCGTTCCCCCGTGTTTATTTATTACACTTTGACAAATAGCCAATCCCAAGCCGTATCCTCTTATTCCAGATCGTGACTCATCTGCTCGATAAAATCTATCAAATATTCTTGCTACATCAGCCTTTGACATTCCAATTCCCTTATCTTTTATTTGCACCACCACAGATTTACGTCTATTTGTCAGAACAACTTCTATTTTACTTTTGGCAGGACTGTATGTAATTGCATTATCAATCAAATTATAAAAAACTTGAGAGATCAAGCTATTATTCCCCATTACCATAGATGGACTTTCGGCCGGCAGGAACTCTATTGTTTGATTTTTCTTCTTAGCTTTAGGATTCAAACCTACAATTACGCTGCTTAATAAATCTGTCAAATCAACCAGTTCACGTACTAATTCATCCCGATCATTGCGCGCCAATAATAGAAGGTTCTTAACTAACTTAGATAGCCGGTCGATCTCCTCTTTTGTGCTGGACAAAACATTTTTATACTCATCAGCTTTACGATTTTTGCCCAGCGTAACTTCGATTTCTCCACTGATTATCGAGAGTGGAGTCCGTAGCTCGTGAGATGCATCAGATATAAATTGCTTTTGTCTTACATGACTTGCTTGGATCGGTTCAAGAGTCCACTTAACCAAAATCCACGCCATCGGTGGGATAATTACCAAGAATAGCAAATCAAGCATAACTAAGACACGACGCAGTTGTGCCAATGCCACTTCGCCTGCAAGTGTTACGACGGTAGTTTTTCCTTCATCATAAGGACCCCAGTACTCAATTCCTTGATGCTGTCGTACTTGGCTAATATAACTAGTTCCTAATTCTTGTGACATCCAAACATAAATTGCACTAGAGAAAGACCAGAAAATTACAAAAAATAAAAGACTATACCAAAAAGTAAGTTTGACTTGAGCACTGGTAAACATAGATCATATTTCGGTTGTCATAATATAGCCTGAACCTCGACGCGTATGAATTAATTCTTTGCCTTTGGCATTTTGGATTAATTTCTTTCGTAAATATTTTACATAAGTTTCGACAATATTCGATAAGCCGTCATAACTATAATCCCAAACGTGTTCCAATAATTGTGTCTTAGTTAATACTGTATCGGGATTGCGCATGAAATACTCCAGCAAAGCAAATTCGCGTGCTGTCAATGGAATTGATTTATTATTTCGAGTTACTTGTTTGGTGGCAGGATTTAACTTCAAATCATCAATTTCCAATATTACATGATCTCCTGCTCGAGTTCCTCTGCGCAATAAGGCTCTAACTCGTGCCGATAATTCAGCAAACGAAAACGGTTTCGTCAGATAGTCATCAGCTCCAGCATCAAGTCCGGCAACCTTGCTTTCAACAGAGTCTTTGGCAGTAAGCATGAGAATCGGAATATCCGTATTTGAACCGCGTATCTTCTTACAAACAGTAATTCCGTCAACCTTGGGGATCATTAGGTCTAGTAGGATCAAATCGTAAGCATTTATTTCAAATTTATCCAATGCATCCTCGCCATCATTCGCCACATCAACTGCGTAATGTTCTTCCTTCAACCCACGGCGTAAGAAATTTGCAATTTTTAATTCATCTTCAACTATTAGTATATGCATCGGCGACCATTATAACGCCAAATCTATGAGAGCAACATGAGAATTATCTCACTCAATTCTTGCACAACTACCAGATAGAACTCAGCATATTCACATCTTCAATTCTTTATATTTAACACATGATTAAATCAATTTTTAAGAAGGGAGGTGCATCAATCTCTCGGAGACGGTTAGGAATAAACACTGTCGGGATTGCCGTAGTAAGCGCAGCAATATGGACAGGGACAGTCTTCCAAATTCCCAGAATTTGGACACTTCCTGCACTAGCGGTTGTATTTACGGGGGCCAAAACATTAAAGAAATACAAACGAAATGATTCGCAGGAACTTAATTTGTTGCATTTATTCCAGTTTCACCAAAATTTCAAATTCATCCCGATCAGTGCGCGCATTCCTATCAATTATCCCGGGGGCGTTCCAGGGATAAGGGCACCTCCAATCTAGCAGAAATATACAGTTTTCAACTAAAAGGCGAATCAATGAGGAGAGACACTCGATTCGCCTTTTAGATTTTTCCTCTTACCACTTTCCATCAATAACCAAACTCTGAGATCACGCACAATAAATTACCAACCATTATCCAAATCTTTAATACTCCTCATTTCACTAAGCATAGATTTTGCTTCATCATTATTCTCATCAAGTTTCAAAACTAACTTATACTCACGTTTCGCAAGTTCTGGTGCCAGAGGTACCAAATAATTTGCCAACTCCAGCCGAATATCTATGTTTTCAGGCTCTAACATAATCGCTTGCATATAATTGATCCAAGCGCATGGTTCATTTCTCCCCTTACAAATCCGGCCTCTATTATAAAGTTCAATTGCACTTAGGCAAGCAGAATTTATTGTTTCTTGATTATTTTTCAACGCATTTGTAACACGTGTTAATTGTTGATATTCATGAGCGGGGGAGTTCCCATTTTCCATTGGGACTGTAGGAGTGTCATTCGATATCTTTCTTCCACTGCACTGCCACATCTCGAGATTTTCACCAACCGTGACCAAGTATCCATTTCCGTTATTGATACCTAACCAATTTTTGTAATTATCATTGATTTCCATTAACCCAATCGGTCTGTTTTCTCTCCTTGCCCAGCCTAATCTCTCACTAATTCGCCAAGGATTATCAGGATAATTTATTACCAAATTATTTACTGGCCAATTTTTCATCCTTATTTGTGGAGTCACAGGTACGATCAATATATCCTTCCTGATATTTTCAACGGCTTGTGCATAAATTGTCCCAAAGCATGACCAATCTCCAAAGCAAAACAAAACACTTCCCTGAGGCAAATTAATTAGGCCAGTCTCTATTTCCTCCCAGGGTTGTTTTAAACTAGACACATTAGCATATCTATAATTTCCCAGACCCTGACCTATTATTGAAACAAGCATCAAACAAACTAATATCTTAGCTTCATTCCTGTCCAGAATTTTTAACAACGCTACAACCCCAACTCCAATTAATAATCCGGCCAATACATAACCCTGTGAGTATAATCTCTCGATTAGTATTCCTTCAATTTTATAGCTAATTTCAGGCCTCCTAACTATCGGCAAATAAACAGCTAGCCCCAATCCACTAATTATCCATAAACCAAATAGAAGTTTCCCCCATTTATTCCCCTTTTGCCGCCAAACGGCATATCCACTGACAATTATTAATGTTATTCCTGCTAAACCATAGTTATTTACTAGTAATTCCCAATAAATTACAAATCCTTCTACGCTTTCTCCCAAATCAAACCTTTTCAAGTAAGCATGTGATTCGCTTCCTAGTTCAACAAGTACTCCTGTGTAATCTGCTCTCGTCATAATTGATAACACTCCCTGCCAATTAGGACTCATCCTCCAACTGACCCAGTTTTCATTTCCCTTAACTCCGATTAAGTATGTAGCTAGAGCAGTTGTTATCAATCCAAGTATTAGACCAAAACACAATCTACCAATCCCTCTTTTCTCTCCTCTTTTAAACATTTCGATACTCATCAAAGCAAATAGAGGCAAACTTACTAATAGACTAATTTGTTGATGACCCAACGCAAATCCAGCCATCAATCCCCAAAAAAATGAAAAATATTTCCACGTTCCAGTTTCTAAGATTTTAATTCCAATATAAATCAAGCTAACAATTAATAAATTATTCAAACTAAAAACTTCAAATACACCAGCGCTAAACCAGAAATATCTCCCTAGTCCAATGGTCCAAATTGTTAAGACAATTGCTATCATTTGTTTCTTTCCCTCCAATCCGCTAAGTTTGCCCAAATTTCCAATAATTAGTCCCGAAATAGATAGTGTCAAAATTTGTAAAAATGCAGAAAATATATTTGCAGCCAAAGCAACCATCTCTCCATCCAAGTTCCAGATTAATCCATATAAAATTATTGTTTGCAGTGCATATCCGGGAGGATGAGCCAAACTGGCAATTTTGCCTGCCGTCATTAATTCCAATGAATCAGCAAACGGAATCGGGTATCTCCCCAGCGTTAAACCATACAAAACCATCATCGGAATCAATGCTCCAATTATTACTAACCATTTCCTCCTATTTTTTGTTATCAAGTTCTGACTTTTTCTCACATCTGGTTTCGTCATAATCCAAGGTCATCTTGAGTTAGTTGCCTATAAATTTCTACCTGATCTGTTAGAGATGGCGAGTTTGTGTTACTTAAAATTTCAATTAATAATTGGCGAGCTACTAGATTTCCAGGTTCCAACATCACAGCTCTTTGAGCTTGGAATTTCGCCAGATCATAATTTCCCTCAAGCCATGATTGTTTGGCTAACGTTTGCCACTCATTAGGAGTAATTAATTTCAGATTTTCATTCCATAACGCTATAGAGTTCAAATTCAAACGTAAATCTTTAATTTGTTTTTTATTACTATCCAACTGAGCCAGATGTTCTGCGATTTCCAAATGCATGTTGCCAGCTTGCGTATTTCCCCAACCTGCCTGTAAATATCCAATAAAAGTATGAACCAATGACACATGACCCATCAAACCTTTATTCCATGTAGACCATTGATTGTTCTCAAGCTGAGTTAATTGTTGGGTTATTCCATAATCATAAGCCGTACTCGGAATTTGAGGTTTATCAATTATTTCAATCGTATATTGGTTCGGGACTCCAAAATATGGATTTCCGCTAATTCCTAATTGTTCATAAGTTTGACTATCAAGTCCGTACACAAAGACGCGCTTGCCCATAGCTAACAAATTGGCTATTTCAAAAATTATCTGTTCTTTACGATCACTATACAAATGCCCAACTAGTTCTTGGTTTTCTTCAACCCAGTAATGCCTCATCTGCCAAGTAGCAGGCAAAATAGTCACATCATTTTTCTCACCCCGGATCAATTGCTGATAGAGGAGGCTAAACACCAAATCATCATCCACCATCAAAACCGAGTCTTGAGGCAATGTATCCAGAATTGACTGCGTATAGTAATCAGTAAAATTAGCATCAGACAAATCCATATCACCAAACTTCCAATACGTACTTGACGCAATCCAAAGAATGACAAGTCCTCCAGCCATCAGTTTGTACCTGATTCGAAGAGTGTATTTAACTAAATCTGCTATTCCTAGTATCAAAAATATTCCGCTGACGACAAATGAACCCAGCAACATCCGATACCGCAAAGCAGTCCCCCAGTAATATCCAGTATCACTAATGTTTTGCATGGTTGGGAACTTCATATACACCGCAATCCCCAGTCCCAAAAGTCCAAATGTTCCAATTATCACACCAAATAATTTCCTTTCTCTCCGATACAAACCCCATGCTCCATGGCCACATAATAGTGTTCCAACTAACCCAAATTGCTGATAATACAAATTAATATAGCTAACAGTAGCATGCCAGATATTTTCCAGGCTCCAAGATTGTTTTAGTGTTTCAACTGCCGAGCCATCATTACTATAAATCTGATAATTCCAAGTTTGCCACAGTCCTTTAAGTCCCTCGCCAATTGGCCATGAATAACTTGCTCTATTTCCATCGAGTATCCACAATCCCAAATAAGCCAAAATTCCTATCCCAAGACCTATCGCACTTAGATATTTACTGTTTTTATCTTTGTTCCAAATTAACGAGCCCGTATAGATTACCAACGGTATCATTGCTCGATATGTCGGATGATGAACTATCCCCAATCCCCAGACTAATCCCAAAACCAAATAATTGATCTTGCTCCAATTCTCTTTCTTATACACAGACACAAATCCGCCCACAGTCAATATGATTAACAAATTGCTTAGTCCAAATACTTCCGTTACAACAGCATGAGTCCAGAATCCGTTGGTTAATCCTAGCGCCACCAAACCTATTCCTAAAATTGCTTGATTGATCCCGGGCAAAATTTTCTTTATAGCCCATCCCAACGCAACGATTGTTCCGATTTGCAGTACTCCTGATAACAAACTCCCAGCCCAGATATAATTACTCCAACCTAATTTCAACCAAGTGCTTAGCAGTAATGTGTATACAGGATAGCTGGGAGGATGCGGAACTCCGCCCAGTTTTGCAGCTAACACAAGTTCATCGCTGTCCGCATAACCTGTCACGTTATGTGACATCGTTATATAGTAAATAATCCCCAAAACGACAACTGCGCCCATGATCCCAAGGTTTTTCTTAATTATTTTTAACATATGTACATCCTTTGCCCCATCCTATCACCTTATGATACCGTTGATTAAACTTATATGAAATCCCGCTTTCCATCACTAATCAAATATCTCAAAACAATTTTAGGTCAACCTCAGATTTTATTGGTCTTTACTTTGCTTATTACTCATTTTCCTCAAGTTACGCAGGTTTTAGCTCAAGTGCGTGATGACCCTGAAGTGTTGCTAGCTCCAGCACTCGAAGTTTTTGCGGGCAGTGGCAGTAGCGAAGAAACATATTTAATCACCCTAATTATTATTGCTAGTGGATTATTTATTGCCATTGTCGTTGCCAATATTACGTGGCTACTACACAAACTAACTTGGAGCGTCATGGGTCGTATCTTCTCCATTTGGCTATTATTTGCAGGTGCTGTTTCTGCAATTACCTTAACTCAGTACCTAATTAATCCCACAAGGCCCACAATCCAAGCCGAAGCTAGTGCCACACCCCGTAATGTCACTGTTAGGGTTTCACAGGATGAAGTTACATTACTATGGCAAACGGACAAACCTACTCTTGGCCAACTCAAATACAGAACTATCGCAGAAGATCGTTATAAGATCATTAACAGCAACCAAGGAATGAGAGCAAACACCCATACAATTGTCATTCCCCGCTACAATCAGGATTTGGAGTACTGGTTTGTTATTGTCTCGGACAATCATGAATACGGTAAGAAATCCGAACCTCTTTATCTCCGTCTTTAATTTTTTATGCATATTTATAATCTCGATTCCCCCAGTGGGCTAACTTATGCCAGATACGTCCTGCATACTCAAGGAATTAGAGGATTAATAATCAAGTTAATACATGCAATCCAACTCCGAATTTCAAAAATTATAGTTTCTGTAAATCCAAGACCTGAGCAATTCAAATTTTTAAACCACAAACTTACATATCTAAATCATCCATATAACGATACGTCATATAGCGAAAGATCAGTAGAAATCCCAATAGCCTTAGATATAATTTCCCAATATCAACCAAACCAAATTCTTGAAGTTGGTAATACATTGAACCATTATCAAGAAGTCTCACACAAAATTGTTGATAAATTCGAAAAAGGCCATAATGTCATTAATCAAGATATATTAGATTTTCATCCCAAAACCAAGTTTGATTTAATAATTTCAATTTCAACTTTTGAGCACATTGGTTTCGATGATGATCAATTAGATCCAGATAAGATATTACAGACTTTTAATTATTGTCGCAAACTACTCAAACCCCAAGGCAAACTTATTTTTACAGTTCCCATTGGCTACAATCCATTTTTAGACAAGTTAATATTTTCTCACAAACCAATGTTTAATAAATTAACTTTTCTAATACGGACCAGTTGGTCCAATCAATGGAAATTATCAACTCGAGCTGAAGTTCGGAATCTAAAATACTCATCCTACTACAACAACGCCCAAGCAATAGTTGTGGGAGAAATCCATAACTAAATTATCCCCAGCTTCATGTAAAGCCTTTTTAATTTATTAACCTGGATTTGCATATCATAATTTTTCTTAGCAAATTCT
>CAYUGO010000015.1:0-17012 GCA_964444295.1 uncultured Gammaproteobacteria bacterium
TTAGTTAGGAAACTTTGACAATGAAACAGAAAAATTTAGTCAGGATGTTTGAGCCTAGGTCGGTAGCAATAGTTGGAGCCAGTAGAGAAAAGAAAAAACTTGGGCATATTATTTTGAAGAATATTATTGATTGTGGATTTAAGGGTGATATTTTGCCGGTTAATCCAAGTGCTGGGGTGATTTTGAATCATAAGTGTTATCCAAGTTATGCTGAAATTTCACAAGTTCCTGATTTGGCAGTAATTGTGGTTCCTAGCGGTTTAGTTTTAGATGTAATGCGTCAAATTGGACAGAAAGGGACTGTGAATGTGGTAATAATTAGTGCCGGATTTAAGGAGATGGGTGGGGACGGAATTGTACGAGAAAAGGAACTGCTTAAAATTGCAGATGAATTTGGAATAAATATATTGGGGCCAAATTGTTTGGGTTTTGTGAATAATTATGTGCCATTAAATGCGACCTTTGGACGTGTAGTTGATAGTAGAGGAGCTCTGAGATTTATTTCTCAATCAGGGGCGATTGCTTCAAGTATTTTTGATTGGGCAGAGTCAACTGATTTGGGATTTGATTCGTTTGTGACTTTGGGGAATAAAGCGCAATTAGGTGAAAATGATATTTTGCGGTATTGGTTGGAAGATGATGTGACACATCGAAACTTTGATCCTGCTAAAAATAAGAGTAAGGGATTGTCATCTTATCAGCCGGTAGGGATGTATTTGGAGTCAATTCAAGAAGGACAAGAGCTGATTGAGTTGTGTACGAAAATGGCTGTTAATTCACCCGTGTTTGTTTTGAAGCCCGGGAAATCAAAGGGAGCAGCTAGTGCTATGCAGTCGCATACAGGTTCAATTGCAGGTTCTGATGCTGTATTTGCACAAGCTATGATTGAGTCCGGTGTGATCAGATGTGAGGGGGTAGAAGATATGTTTGATTTGTGTCGGGCGTTTGCTTGGGAAAATGCTCCGGATGGAGATCGGGTAGCAATTGTTTCTAATGCAGGGGGGCCAGCTGTGATTACAACTGATTTTGTGGAATTAGGAGGTTTGCGTTTGGCAGAGATTGGTGAAAAGGCGCGGAAGGTAATGGCAGAAGCTTTGCCTTTGGCTGCGAGTTTGCATAATCCGGTTGATGTGTTGGGCGATGCGTTGGCGTTGCGATATCGACAGGCGATGGATGCGGTTTTGGGAGATAAAAATGTTGATTCGATGGTAGTTATTTTAACTCCTCAAGTAATGACCGAAATTGAGGAAACTGCAAAAGAAATTGTTTTGATGTCTAAAAAATATAATAAGACGATTATGTGTGCCTTTATGGGAGGAAGTGCGATTGAGATTGGAGAGCAGGTCTTGAATAAGTACAAAATTACCTCATTTCGCTTCCCTGAGAGGGCTATATGGGTGTTATCTAAGATGTGGTATTGGAATAAATGGCGTAGAGAAATGAAAAAAGTTGTTGGGAATAAACGAGTTATTCGAGGTGCGGGGCTAGAAAAACAAAAAAAAGTAGATGTGTTGCTTAATGATGTAATTAAAGATAAGAGAGTGACAATGACTAGTGAAGAATCACAGAAATTGCTTGAGCAATGGGGGATAGAAGTGCCAGCGTATGGAACGGTTGAGAATTATAATGAGGCATATGACTTTGTAAAGGAAAACGGATGGCCTGTAGTATTGAAGATTTCATCTCCTAAGTTATTGCACAAAATTGAGGAAGGTGGAGTTATGTTGAATATTCATGATAACGATCAGTTGAAGTATGCGGTGAATACTATGATGGATAAAATAATGATAAGAAGAGCCAATGGTGATGTTAAGGCCAAAGTTTTGGTTCAAAAACAGGTTGGACAAGGATTAGAGGTAATTATTGGAGCACGGAGAGATCCTCAATGGGGCGGTGTAGTGATGTTTGGGGCGGGAGGGACTTGGACTGAGGTAATAGCCGATCGTAATTTGCAATTACTATCGGTCGATTTGAATGAAGCTCAAGTATTGGTTAAGCGGTCGAAAATCTATAAATTATTGGCAGGATATCGGAATGATGAGCCATATGATTTGCAAAATTTGTATCGATTGATTGTAAAAATTAGTCAAATTATGGAACAGTTTGAGGAAATCAGTGATATTGAGATTAATCCGGTAATTGTTCAACATGACGCGGTATGGGCTGTAGATGGGAAAGTTATATTACGTGTTTAGAGAATAAAGTGAGTTTTTTGTAAAAAATATTTTTGGTGATGGGTATAAAGGAGTTTCGTGAAAAAAATAAATGATTTAAAATCTTAAATGGATATATTTGGCATATTCTAATCAAATGTCGCACAATGAGTTGTGGTAGGGTTTTTTGAGTTTTGGAGAGAATGAATTGGTCAGATGAACAGGAAGTAAAGAAAATTAGAGATCTGAGAGATATGGAATGAGTTGTGGATTGTGCGATGAAAGAAATGTGGATTTATGATTAGAATTTTGAACTTAATTTGCGCAACAAGCTGATGATTTGTTAATATGTTTAATATTAGTAGTATGGTTTAGTTAATTAGTATTTAGATAAACAACTCCCCTTTATATTAACTGCTTTTTGGGTATATTAAGTCAAGTACTAGTTGTAGATTTGGATAAGATTTAAATTAATGCTTGATTTGTGAAGAGATAAAGGTGATATTTAAATAAGAATGAAAATTGTGTTTTTTGAGTCTGAAGTTGGCGATGAGGAATATTTGCGAGCTTGTTTTGAGGGACATGATGTTACGTTTGTCTCCTCTCCTTTGACAATAGAGACAGTTGGAAATGCGGGCGGAGCAAATGTCATTTCAGTATTTGTAGATTCTAGAGTGGATCGGGAGGTTTTGAATAATTTGGGTGAATGTAAGTTGATTGTGACTCGATCGACGGGATTTGATCATATAGATATGGATGCTGTGCGAGAGAAAAATATTATGGTCTCAAATGTGCCTAATTATGGGGAAAACACGGTAGCCGAGCACACAATGGCATTGATATTGTGTTTATCTCGTAAGTTGTATCAAACGATTGATAGGACAGAACGTGGGAATTATTCGCTTGAGGGATTGAGGGGAATTGATCTGAAAGATAAAGTTTTGGGAATATACGGGTTGGGGCGAATCGGAGGCTATGTGGTTAAGATGGCACATGGGTTTGGAATGAAGATTGTTTCGTATGCACGAACTCCTGATGAGGAATTGAGAGAGAAATATGGAGTTGAGTTTGTGGGTGGAATTGATGATCTATTGTCTAGAAGCGATGTTTTGACCTTGCACTGTCCTCTGACTGATCAGACACACCATCTAATTAATAAAGGAAATATTAATAAAATTAAGCGTGGGTTGTTAATTGTTAATACAGCACGTGGGCCATTAATTGAGACAGAAGCTTTGTTACAGGCATTAGATGAGGGTTTGGTGGGCGGAGCTGCCTTAGATGTGTTGGAGGAAGAAAAGCCCTTGAAAGAAGAGAGATTTATGTATCAGCCTGAGTTTAGAAGTAAAACAGATTTGGTGACTTTGATGGAAAACCACGTGTTAGTAGGTCGAGATGATGTTGTGTTTACAGCGCATAATGCGTTTAATTCAGTTGAAGCTGTGAGGCGGATTTTGGATACTTCTGTTGAAGATATTAAAGCTTATATAGATGGACAAGCCATTAATGTTGTTTCGTAATATGAATATTTTTTGTTATAAATCCAATGAATTGCCTGAGGCGGCTTGGGAAGTAATTGCCTCTTCTCCTGTTGCGGTGTTATCAACGGTTAGTCCTGAGGGAAAACCAATGAGTGCTGTTGTTTATTATTATTATGATGAGGGTGGAAATTTGTATTTTTTGACTAAGACAGATAGTCGAAAGTTTGTTAATTTTCAGAATTCACCTCAAGTTTCGGCAATTATAATGAGTAGTAAAGACATGAGAACCTTAGAAATAGAAGGTTATGTGGAGGTAAATACGGATTCTGGAGATTTGGTGGAAGCTATTAAAAAAATAGTTGAGAGAACGAAGTTGACTAGCCATGAGGGTTGGTTGCCAGTATTGCAGACAGAAGGTGTGAATTTGGCATTAATCAAAATAACTCCTGAGAGATGGTGTTGGACGGCGTTTGACAAGCCTGAATAATTTGTGCTCATAATGGGGTATGCGTTCAGTAAAAAAAAGTGTTGATAAGAGAATAAGATTTGGGGAATTTGGAAGATTAGTATTGGCAGTAATTCCTTTGTTGATTTTAGGAATGTATATGGGAATGCAAGAAGTGGGATTAATTCCGTCTCTTAAGATTAGTAATGCAGCAGAAGCGAATATGTGTAAGTCATGGGAGAGTGTAACAATAAATGATTGTGAGGAGGAAGAGTTTGGAAGTTTGCCAAGAGATCTTGAATGTATTACTCGAACCAATGAGGTTGAGCTAAAATTAAACCCGCCTGTGGAAGCAAAAAAAATCATGTGGGCTGAGGTTGATCCTGAGACGTCGTGTAATCAGTTGGGGCAAGCTGACTGGTATTTGAGCGAGATAAAGAATAGGACGGTGTCGGTATCTTTGACAAAAAATAAGATAGGTGAAAGAAAAATATGTGTGTATTATATTGGGGATAATGGTTTGAGTAATAAGTGTGGGGCAATGATTGATTATCAACCGGTAGTGCCAACTACTTTAAGCTGTGATTCATGGGAAAGCGTAAGAATTGAGCGATGCTCATTAAATGACTGGAACAAAGAAAAACGTTCGAGTCGATGTGTTACAAATAATGAGAAAGTTTCGATGAGATTGAATAGCCCTGGGGCTGTTTATTATCGATATGCGTTTGTCCCGGTGAGCCAAAATTGTTCGACCGTGAATTTGGATGGTTATAGATTGAATTCAATTAGTGATAACATGGTAAGTATTGATAAACTTGAAGAATCGGGAGATCGGAAAGTTTGTGTGCAGTTTTACAATAATAGTGCCAAGAGTCCAGTTTGCGGAGCTGCGATTGATTATAAAGGTAATTAAGTTTAGGCCTTGATCGGCGATGAGTTTAGAGTTATTTTGGGATGAATGAAGTTTTATGAACAGGTTGAATCTGGATTTACGGCTGTTTATGTATGTAGTGAGCATCCTGAGCATAGATTTGAACTCCGGATAGATCAATATGGAGCTTATGTGGGGTTAGATTTGAGAATCGAGAGCGCTCGATTAGATTTGCATGATTGTATTGTTAACTGTAGAGATCGATGTGGCGAAAACTGTGAAGTTAGAGATTTGCGAAGTGAGTTGGGTAAGAACGGGTATTAGGCAATGGTGACGTCTTGGGAGAGGTAGACATCCTGGACAGCGTTGAGAAGTTGTATCCCTTGTTCGTACGGATGTTGGAAAGCTTTGCGTCCTAAAATTAATCCCATACCGCCAGCGCGTTTGTTGATTACAGCTGCTTTGACTGCTTCGTACATATCATTATCTCCAGTTGAGGCTCCTCCAGAGCTAATTAAGCCAATACGACCTGCGTAGGCATTTAGAAGTTGATAGCGAGTCATATCAATGGGATGATCTGAAGATAGTTTGGTGTACATGTCAGGGTGTGATTTGGAGAAATTAATAACTTGAAAACCGCCGTTGTTTTCGGGGAGTTTTTGTTTGACAATGTCAGCCTCAATGGTTGATGCAAGGTGAAGTGCCTGGCCGGTCATGTCGGCTGAAGTGTGGTAATCTGTGCCGTCTTTTTCGAATGCTTCGTTGCGGAGATAACACCAAGCGATAGTAAACATCCCAAGATCGTGGGCTCGAGCAAATGCAGTACTGACTTCTTCTATCTGTCGGCGGGATTCTGGTGATCCAAAATAAATAGTAGCGCCAATGCCTGTGGCTCCTAGTTCGAAGGCTTGTTCGACGGTGGCAAACATACGTTGGTCATGGGTTGTAGGATATGAGAGAAGTTCGTTATGATTGATTTTGAGAATGAAAGGAATTTTGTGGGCGTATTTGCGGGACATGATGCCTAGAACTCCTAGTGTAGTTGCTACTGCATTGCAGCCAGCATCAAGAGCAAGGCGGATTATGTTTTCGGGATCGAAGTACATGGGGTTAGGAGCGAATGAAGCTCCGGCGGTATGCTCTATCCCCTGGTCAACAGGGAAAATTGATAGATATCCAGTTTTGGCGAGTCTCCCTGTGTTATGCATAGATTGTAGGTTACGTAGAACTTGAGGATTGCGGTCTGAGTTAACGAAGATGCGGTCTATAAAATCACTTCCTGGGAGATGGAGCTGATCGGCGTGGACTGTTTGGGATTGGTGATTGAGATAGTAATCAGCCTGGTCACCAAGCAAGTTGCGAATATCAATGGACATTAATTATAACGTTACTAATAAAGTAGGTGGCTATGCAAGAGGGAAAGTTGACAAGGAGTTGGATGTTTTTGGATAAGTAAATTTGTTTTTATTAAGATGAAATATTAAGTAGATAATGACAATGACAGACAGAATAATGTAGCATGGATTAATGAAGCAGTATCACCAGTTTGAGAAACTTGTGGAGTTAGGTGGCAAGTGGAAGAATTTTAATTTGCGGGATGTGTTTGTGAATGACAGTGAGCGAAGTAAGAAGATGAGTATCGAAAAGGTAGGTTTGTGGATGGATTATTCAAAAAGTTTGGTAGATGAGGAGGTTATGCGCTTGTTGATGGAAATGGCGCGAGAGGCGCAAGTTGAAGATTGGAGAGAAATGATGTTTGGGGGAGAGAAAATTAACCTGACTGAAAATAGAGCTGTTTTGCATACGGCTTTGCGATATCGAGGTAGTGAGAATTTGGTTGTGGATGGAGTGAATATAAATGATGGGGTAGAGGCAGAGCTAGCAAAAATGGCCAAATTTTGTAATGCAGTCAGAGATGGTGGGTGGCGCGGGTATAGTGGACGGGAAATAACAGATGTGGTGAATATTGGGATTGGGGGATCTGATTTGGGACCAAAGATGGTGGTTGAAGCTCTAAAACCATATCATCATGCACGAATGAAGTTCCATTTTGTGTCTAATGTAGACGGATCTGATTTGGAAAATGTTGTTGCTAATTTGAATCCGGAAACTACGGTATTTATTGTGGCTTCTAAGACGTTTACAACTCAAGAAACGATGATGAATGCTGAGAGTGCAAAGAAATGGTTTATTGACAAAACGGGTAATAGAGGCGTGGTAAGTGCCCACTTTGTGGCGGTATCAACTAATTTGGAGGCAGTGGGAGAGTTTGGGATTGGGAGCGAGAACGTGTTTGGTTTTTGGGATTGGGTCGGAGGTAGATATTCGGTGTGGGGAGCGGTTGGTTTGGTGGTGATGATGGCTATCGGAGAGGAGAATTTTTATGATTTTCTTAGTGGAGGATATGAGATGGATGAACATTTTCGAACTAGTCCTTTGGAAGAAAATTTGCCGATGATTTTAGGAATGATTGGAATTTGGTATCGGAATTTTATGAATTTTGGTTCGTATGCGATTTTGCCGTATGAGCAGAATCTGAATCAATTTCCGGCGCATTTGCAACAATTAGATATGGAATCGAACGGGAAGAGCGTGGATCGAAATGGTGAGCAAGTTGATTATCAGACTGGGGCAGTTGTGTGGGGCGAGCCAGGAACTAATGGTCAGCATGCTTTTTATCAGTTGTTGCATCAGGGAACGGAGGTGGTACCGGCGGATTTTTTGGTGGGGGCAAATGGAGCTGATTCTTTGGATGATCATCATAGGATTTTGTTGGCTAATTGTTTGGCTCAGGGAGACGCACTGGCATTTGGCAAAACCACACAGGAAGTTATGATGGAGTTGGAAGAACAAGGTTTGGAGGAAGAAAGGGCAAAAAGTTTGGCAAGTCACAAAACTTTTGCAGGTAATCGACCAAGTATATTATTAGTTTATCCTAAATTAACTCCTAGAGTTTTGGGGTCTTTATTGGCTTTATACGAACACAAGGTGTTTGTGCAAGGAATTATTTGGGAGATTAATTCGTTTGATCAAATGGGTGTTGAGTTGGGCAAAGTGTTGGCAAAGAAATATGATAAGTTACTGGCAAGTGATTCTGATGAAACTGAAGCTTTGGTTAAGATAAAGCAGTTGAAGGATCAAGTTTAGGCAAGGAGTTTGGAAGGTGGAGTTTGAGAACGTTTGTCTTGATCAACTTTTATTAAATTGCGGATGTAGTCCGAGCGAGTTTCACCGGTGCGTTCGTAGTGATTATCGAGCATTTCGACAACATCAGGAGGTAGGAGTAATGTGAAGCGTTTGTCGACTAGTTTGGCGGCCTTTTTGAGATTACGGGGAATAGCTGTTTTGAAATTTTGGGGTGTACATTCGACTATCATGAGTTTGTTATAGTCAAAGGCTTCGTAGAGAAAAGGAATTTGAGATTTGTTTCCACATAAGGCAATGACTGGTTTGGAGAGATGCATAGCAATTTGAAGATAAACGCCAGTGCCGATGCTTTGGTGGTTGGCTCCTAAGATAACAATGTCTGCTTTACGGATGGCAGTTTCTTGTTTTTTGAGAAATTGTTTGGCTTGTTTTCTTATTTTAGGATCATTGATATCGTGATATGTATGGCTGATAGAAAAATCGGTTGTATGAGTGTGTCCTTGAGTTTTGATGAAATTATAATATTGAAGATTTGTACTATGATCTTGATCTGTTATTGGCGAGTGATAAAAAATTTTCATTGTAGATTGAGAAGTTGGTTGATTGTATCGAAGTCTACACCAGGTGAAACTTCCTGACAAGTTGCATCAGTCCATTTTATCCACTGATAAGGTCGGCTAAGCTTTTTGTCTTGTTTGATGTATATATCTACTTGGATGTTTTGTTGAGCGAAGCGAATTGCGTTGTTTATATAGTCTAAGGTTATAATGATGTCTTGGTCGTTGAGTAGTTGGGTAGCATTAGCAAATGTTTGTAATCTGTCTTTAGGACTTAATTGATAGAGAACCATAGACATTGAGATTATTTGTTTATTTTTTTGTTTTTTTAATTTGTTGATGGGATAGAGAAGAGGAAGGACTTCACTGGTTATATCCGCAGAAATGAATTGAAGCGGAATTGATTCTTTGCGGGAGTGTTTTAATGTTGATTGGAAAAATTTGTTTTTGGCATCGTAATTGACGAAGTATTCACAAGCATGGATCCAATCAATGTCTGGATTTATGATGTCAATTCCTATGGCTTGTTTAATTTTGATTTTGTCATGTATGAGCCATTTTTGGATTAATTGTCCTGGAGTGTTGTCTGTAATTGGAGTTAATATTTCATGACTATAAAAATTTTGGTTAAGAAGACTTGATAAACCCATATTTAGGCTGCATCCCCAGTCTTGGATGATCAATCCATTTGGTTGATTTAGAGCTGCACAAATGGCTGCAAGTGTTCTATATCTAGCGGGTCTAGTAGCCGAGTTATTGAAATGGTTAATAGCATAACTGAAATCAGGAGAGGTTGAGATGAGATTATTAATTATTTCTTTCCATTGGTTTATTTTGTAGTTTGTGTAGTCTGTATAACCATTTTTTCGTAGGGTATATTGGGTTGCTCGAGGGAGAAGCGTTGTGAGATGTACTGGAGTGATGGATGGACGTGATTTGATGGCGGAGTCTATGGCGAAATATAGAGGACTTTTGGGTTTGTAACATGTAAGAAGTGCTTGATAGAATTTGCGAATACTTCGATCGGGATGTCCTGATTCAGGGTTGATTTGTGTTTGAATTTCTTTAATTAGATTTTTATGGTAAGTTGATTGGTCCATGGGATTCGTGGGTGGTAATGGGGACGTATTTTAACATTTTTTATAGGTTATTGTTAGGTGTTTGATTTGGTTCATTTAATAATGAATTATAGTCGGACCAGGGAGTAATTTCCCATTTGCAAATTTGACCGGGGATGTTGATTCTTTCTTCGGTGAGTAGCCAGTCTTGGATGGGGATAATTTTGATTAAGGCATTGGAGTTGATGATTTGGGTGCGGATTTGGATCGCTAGAGATTCTGGGGTGATTTGATCTGAGGTATGGTAAAGATTGGTTAGTTGGAAAAATAAATTAGGAGGCAGACTTTTGAGCCAGGGGAGGAGCGGTGGCGTGTCATGGTTAGAGCTGTAAATAATGGTTTGGTTGGTGTAAGTGAGAGGATTGATAAAGTATTCATCAAGGTGGTCGTTGGTTTGTCCTTGGGTAAAGACTTTGGTAATCGGTATTTGGTTTTGGGTAAGAAATTGATGAAGTTCTTGACTAGGGAAATCTGTGATGTCTTCGGCGATAAGTTGGAGATTAATGTTTTGGGTGAATTGATAAAGGGGTTGGAGAAACGATTGACCGAGACCAAGGACTATTTGGTCTTGGCTGGAATCTTGGATGTTCATTTGGCCGTGGTTAAAAAAACCAATAGAGTGGTCAATACGGACAATGTCAAAAAGATATTTGGTGTGATTGAGGCGTGTTTGCCAAAGCAGTTGGAGATTAGGGTCTGACCAATTGTAGAGAGGGTGGTTCCAGACTTGGCGAGGATAGGCGGAACTTGCAGGGACACCTGAAGTCCATGGGTAATTCAGGTTGGAAGGTTGCATAAACAAATTTTGGTTGGCCCAAACTAAGGGACTGCGGCGGTCAATATAAAAGGGTAGATCGCCGATAATTTGAATTGATTTAGAGTTGGCGTAAGTCTTAATTCGGCTCCAAATAAGATGGGATGATATTTGTTCATCGAGATGATGGGTGAAAGTTTGGGAATTATTTGAGATGAAATCTGTGATGGTTTGCAGATCATAATCTCGGTATTGAGTTGGCCATTGCCACCATTCGTCAGTTTGGAATTTTTGTTGGAGTGTTTGGAATAGAGCTAATTGATTAAGCCAAGGAAACTGATCGACGAAAAGTTGACGGGTTTGACTGTCAATGGGAGTAGAAGCGTGTGTAATGTTAAGGCCGATACCATAGCTTGAGTAAGGTGATGTTTCGTGTTGGGGCAGGATGTTGATGGGAAGAACTTGCCAGTATGTTTGGTTGGTTTGTGCTAACCAGTCAATGAATTGTTTAGCAGATGTGATGAATTTATTAGAGTCTTGGAATGCAAATAGAGGAAGAAGGGTTCCGATGTGATTGGTTTGGGGCATTAATCTAATGTTAGGCTAGGTGGGTACTAACAATCAAATATTTAAACCAATTGTCATAGTGATTGCGCCTAGGATGATGCCGCCAATGATGTCCGTCCAGTAATGGCGCTTGTGATGGACTCGAGAATAGGAAACAGAAAAAATTATGATGGAGAGGAGAAGAATGGAGAATAAATCGTGAGGGATTAATTGCCAGATGAAGATGGACATGGCTGTGATACGTGCAGCGTGGATACTGGGAAATGAACCAGCTTCATATTTGTCTAAGAGCGTTTCGCGTTTGGATTGGATGGGTCGGTGTTTGAGGTAGCTAATTTTGATTAATCCTGAGATGATTTCAATAAAGAAAAATGAGATGAAGGCTCGTGTGGAGAGCTGAGGTGTGATGCGAACTAAAATTGATAAAATTACCAAATAGAAGAAAGATGTTCCGAAAAGGCTGATACCTTTGAGGTATTTTTCAAATAGATATGGTGGAAGTTGGCGAATTAATTTGTTGAGTAAATTAACCATGAGAGATTGTTAGTGAATAGTTTACAGTAAATGATAGTTTTGAATACAGTAGTTCTTGCTAGTTTCTTACATTTATTTATCTAATTTAATAAATATAAGGCATATGATTGGTTCATGGATGTCGACTGGCAAGAAATTTTTTATATGTTGGGAACAATATTAATTATTGGGTTGGCTGTGTTTTGGAGTGTGTTGATTTATGTGGTTTGGAAGCTGTTGAAGAGGATTGATTTAACAATAAATAATATTTCAAGTTCGTTTACGAAATTTGTTCCTTTGGCGGTGCCAGCTCTAGGAACTTGGGGATTGCTTAAATCAGTTATCAAATTTGTGACTGGGAGGAGGTGAACATAATGAAGGAAAATAATTCTGCAATTAAATCATCTTCAGTGTTGAAGGCTATGGCTGTGGGGGCAGCTATAGGTGCCGGGGCTGTGTTGGTTTCTGATAAGAAAAAAAGGAGCGAGGCGAAGAGTGCTCTGAAAAATTTGGGAAGCTATACAGATAAAGTTGCTGGGAAACTTAAAACAAAAGCTAACGAATTGAAGCAAGATGTAAGAAATAAAGTTGATTCTACATTGGAAGATGCTCAAGATAAATCAGAAAAAATAGAGCGAAAGGCAGAGAAAAAGGTGGATAGCAAGTTGGCTCAAACACAAGGAAAGATTGGTGAAGTCAGAAGAAAAATATAATTTCTGGGACTATCAAATTAAACAAAAGGAAAGATTTTAGATAATCTTTCCTTTTGGGTTGTTAGGCAAGAAGCATTTACAGATTTATTGCATTTCTCATATAGCCAATTAACTTACGAGTCAGATACTGATGATCAGTTAATTATTAAATATAGAAAGGAGGTAAACATATGACAAATCAAATTTATACAAATAGCTTTTTTTTATCATTGATCGCCGGAATGATGACGGGATTAATGTTATTTAATATTGGCTTCTTTTAATTGAAGCTGATGTTAACAATTTTAAAAATAAAAAAAGCTGATGTTAACAATTTAAAAAAAGCTGATGTTAACAATTTATTTAAAAATTAAATGAAAGGAGGTGAATAAAATATGAATCATAACAAAAATTACAATCAGAATGATCGTAGTGACAAAAGAGGTTTTGGCAGTATGGATTCTGATAAACAAAGAGACATAGCATCGAAGGGAGGTCGTGCTTCTCATAGAAGCAATAGCGACAATCGCAGTAGCGATACCTACGATTCCTATGATGAAGACAGTGAATAAAACAATAACTGTCCAGTACGAGAAACGGCGGCGATTAGTTTAGATTAATCGCCGCTGTTTTATTTAGGGATAAAATTTTTTGGGTGAGTTGGTATGTACTTGTGATTGCGTTTTGAATATCTGTTGAAGTAAAAGAGGAGAGATTGGAAATTTGGATATGGAAAATTCCCGGTGATTCTTTGGTCCAGTTCCAGGAGGTGCGTCCGTCTATATCTAGTGATATGTGAGAGCGTAGTTTGGTATGGGTTTCAATTAATATCTGAATGAGAATGTGCTCAAACAAATGACCAATTTCTGTGTTAGTGATTTCTTGTTTAAATGATAGGTTGTCTGGATTAAAACATTGAGTTCTGAGAACACTGGGGTAGTTTTGGGTGATAAAGTCTAGTGTTGATGGAATGAGTCGAGTAGAGAGGGGGCTATTTTTGGTGTTAAGCATAAGATAGAGACTAGTGTTGTCTTGCATGTAGGCATTTAGTTGAAGATTGGGGTCGTCGATAGAATAGAGTGTTTGGTTAGAATTTTTTCTTACGTTTTTCATACAATGTTCTTATCAAAATCTATTGTTAGTGTAAATAAGGGAATTTTGCTTTTTTCTTACAAAGCTATGTTTTGGCTGTGATTGTGGATATGTATAAAAGTTAATAAGAAAGGAGGAAAAATAAATATGAAAACAATACTAGGTGTTTTTGATACACATACTAAAGCTGATGTGTTGGTTAGAGATTTGTATAATCATAACTACACTTCAGAACATGTTTCGGTGATTGTAAAGGAAGGCGTCGTAAAAGATTTGGGTCCTTCTATGGCCGAAAATGTAGCTGAAAAGACAGTCGGAGGAGTAGCTACTGGTGGTGTTGTAGGTGGTCTTGCCGGATTGCTGGTTGGACTGGGAGCCTTAGCTGTTCCTGGATTTGGTGCCGTGCTTATTGGAGGTCCGATAGCTGCGGCTCTGGGTCTTGGTGGAGCAGCAGCGACTACTGTGTCAGCTGCAGCAACTGGTGCGTTTGCGGGGGGAATTGTAGGCGCATTAGGAGCTATTGGTTTGCCTGAAGAAAGCGTGAAGGTCTATGAAGAGCGCTTGCGACAGGGAGGTGTCGTGGTTGCTGTTAATGTGGACAGTGATGCTCAGGTAGACGAAGTTAGGAGTTTGTTTGAGAGTCAAGGTGCAGGAGATGTAAAAACTGTTGAAAAATAGTTTCTGAAAGCAGAGGTCAGCACTGATACCGGTGCTGACCTCTTTTGGTGTTCTAAATAGAAGAATCGAGTAATAATATCTTGCTTAATTCTTACATAGTTCTAGTTATATATTGATTGGGTATCAATATTATTAGCTTAGTTATCAAAAATAATAACCAAATTTGAAAGGAGGTGTAATTTATGAATATATTATTTCTAATAGTTTTTGGAGGAGTAGTAGGATGGATCGCATCGATGATCATGAAAACTAATGCTTCTCAAGGGATGCTCGGTGACATTTTATTAGGTGTTGTTGGAGCAGTAGTTGGAGGATTAATAATGAACGTGTTTGGTCAATCAGGAGTTACAGGATTTAATCTTTACAGCATTATTGTTGGAGTGATTGGATCAGTTGCTTTGATAGGAATTGGCAGAATGTTGTTCATTAAGTAAAGCAAGCGGGAAATAGTATAGGTGTGGTGGTAAAATTTTACCACCACACCTATTTTTATGGACAAATTACCTGATATCAGTCATTATCTCAAAAGTCCTTTGGTCAGTTTGGGGGCTCGAGTTTATTTGCTTAAAAATAAATTATCTTCTGATGACTCAAGTTCGATAGGTTCAAAGATAAGTGAGTTAGTATTTAGAATAGAATTGTTTGAGGATTATCTTGTACTAAATAATGGTGAGCAATTAAACATAGAGAAAGCTAATATCAATAGTTTAATTAATAAAATTATTGCAGAATGGAACGGAAATAATGAGGTAAAAGTCGAGTGTGAGAATAGTTCTGATGGTTTGGTTTATATTGATGAAATGAGAATTAGTCGGGTTATTAATTGTTTATTAAGACAAGTAATTAAATGCCATGATGTTGAGGAAGTCTGTATCAGAATTACAAAAAGCAAGAATCGTCTGAGATTAAGTTTTGGAGAGGAATTGTTAAAAGATGCAGATAGTAAATATATAGAAGTGGAATATTGTTTGTTGGTTTTGGATAAATTAGGTGGATATTTGGATGAAGACGGAAGTGTAATAATTAAGATTAAGTGATAATCTTACATTTCTCTTGCAAGGTTGTAATTAGTTTATAAAATTGAATTGGTATATTTGGAATTATGGCAATGAATATTTCGAGCGAACAGATGCAGAGGGATTTGCAGGCTGTAGATAAGCAACTTACTGATGAAGTGGAAAGGCTACAGCGTGAAATGGAGGATTCTATATTAGACTTAAGAAGTCAGGTGTCGGCTAAAATCGAGCAATTAAATGAAAAATATCAGCAGCAAAGAGATGAGATAATTCAAAGGTATCAAAAGGAACTTGAGGTGCAAGTTAATGAAGCAGTAAAGTCAATAAATTAATTTTACTCATGAAGTGAGTACCCAAATCCTCTAGTGGAATGGATTAGTGGATGTTTCTGATTAGAGTCTATTTTTTTGCGGAGATACCCAATGTATACATCGACAACTCTGGTTTCTACTTCCATGGGATTGTCCCAGATTCTGCTTAGGATCATTTCACGAGTTAGAACAATGCCTTTATTTTGCATTAGATACTCGAGAAGTTTGAATTCTTGGGGAGATAGGGTGATTTTTTGGTTGTTTCTTTTGACTTCAATTTTTTGAGTATCAAGTGTCAAGTCAGCAACAGTTAATATGGTCTCTGTATTAGATTTGGTTCTTAGGCGGGCTTTGATACGAGCGAGAAATTCTTCGGGGATAAATGGTTTGGTGATGTAGTCGTCAGCTCCGAGGTTAAGTCCGTTAACTTTTTCGGAGATAGAGCTTTTGGCGGTGAGCATGATGATCGGAATGTCAGGATAGTCTTTGGTAATTTCTTGACAAACGCCTTCTCCTTGCATGTCGGGAAGTTCGAGATCAAGGATTACAAGGTCGGGTTGATGGACGGTGATCATTTCGAGGGCGGTAATGCCTTTGGCTGTGGCCTTTGTAGTGTAGCCATTACTTTTGAGTATTTGGGAGAGATATGATTGGAAATCTAGATCGTCTTCTACGATGAGAATGTATGGTTTCATAGATTTATATTATAGCTTACTAAAACTTAGTTGAGAGTTTGTGATTGATTTAAAATTTGGGAAATCTTGGTGATTAGTTTATCTATCTCAAATGGTTTGGCTAAAAAATCATCAGCTTTGGCTTGTTGGGCTTGCTTGGCTAAATCCGGAATGGCAGAAATTAAAATAACTGGGGTATCTTTGGTTTGGTCATTAGATTTTACCTGAAGTGAAAGATCTTTGCCATTTTCGCCTGATAAAAATAAATCAAATATAAAGAGATCAGGAGTTTTCTCGGTACCATTAAGCTTATTGGCTATTTGGGAAGATTTGGTTGCAGGAATAACTTCGAACCCTTCGTCTTCTAATGATAAGCTGATAGCTTCTAACAAATCTTGATCGTCTTCTACTATACATATTTTTTTGTTCATGGGTTATTTATACCTTTTATTTGTAAAGAATCTGTAAGAAATTAGATATTAAGGTTGTTGTTTAAGTTATTAAAATCTTGTTGGAGCAGTTGCCGATATTTCGTAGAGCGTAGACCCGCGGAGGGATGGAGTGTTACATAGAAATTAAAGTTGTTTAAATGTATAGTTTGACCTCTGATGGTGGTAATAGGATCTGTGATATCCAAAGCTCCACGGACAGCAGTAGTCCCAAGAAGAATTATTAGTCGTGGTTGAATAATATTAAGTTGATCAAAAAGATGAGTTCTGCCGTGAATGATATCAGGTGTTTTGGGAGTGATGTATGGAGGGAGATATTTGACTACGGAAGTGATAAAAATCTCTGTTCGCGGTATGTGAAGATTGTCTTGGATAAGTTTGTCGAGAAGCTTACCTGAACGACCAATGAATGGCAGCCCAGTTTGGGCTTCTTGTTTGCCTGGTGCTTCCCCCACGATGGCTATTTGGGCGCTTTGTGGGCCTTGACCAATAAC
>CAYUGO010000016.1:0-16255 GCA_964444295.1 uncultured Gammaproteobacteria bacterium
TGCTGACCATAGCAAAAGGGCTAAGGAGAGCGATGATTAGTTTAGTTTTACGGTTCATGGATGGTCACCTCCTTTCGGATACAAAATTAGTTTCTTATAATACAGCGTACCAATAATAAGAATTGAGTGTCAAATAACAGATGCTCAGGATTAAATGAAGAAGAGCGGAGATAGAGTGTAATTGTATTACTATTATGGGATAAATGCAAGCTAAAGTTTAGGGGAAAAGAGTAACGCCAAAGAAGTATTGAATAATAAGGATGAGGGCGTAAGCAAGCAAAACTATGCTTAAACCGATGATGCAGTTGGTGAGACGAGATTTGGCATTTTCGAGATTGGACTTATCTGAACCTGCGAATTGATATTGCAAACCTGAGTAAATTATACAGATAAAGAGAGAAATGCCTGCGATGATGAGGAGTAAGTTAGTGGCGCCGAGAATGAGAGTTTCGGTTTTTTGGATTTTGAAGGGGTTGCCTTGGCTGATAAGTTGTTCTTCAATTTTGATTTGGGCAGAGATGGGAGTTGTAGAAATGTGAAAAAGGAATAAAGCTGAAGAGATTAATAGCAGGAAGCGGTTCATGGAATTAGAAAGTAGGCCAACAGATTTGGGATGGGAAGTTGCAAGTTGCAGTACTAAGACCAAGGAGAGGGGCAACGAGATTTGCGATGGCAAAGACTGAGGCTAGGATGGCAGTGCCGATTATGGCATTGAGGATACCTTGACGAGCTTGGCTGACAGCATTGGAGTCGGAGGCTGTGAGCCATTTGTAAGCACTGAGAACGAAGTAGATCATCATGATTAGAGATCCTAAGGCTAGAGCTGCGGAGAAGAAGCGAGCTAAAAGAATGGCTACTGCGGTGGCAGCTTTGGTGCTGGTGCCTTCGGTAGGGATGTCGCCTAAGTTGCCTTCAATGACAGGATTGATTATCCCCTGAGCATAGAGTGTGGGAGTGAGAGTAAAAAATAATAGGAAGAGAGTGATAAAGGTTTTCTTGATCATGTTTAGCGGAAAACTTCAGCATTTTTTAACGGATTGTAGATAAAGGTGAGACCGAGGAGATTGGCGATGAGGGCTATTAAGAGATAGGCTGCGACTACAATTGCTAAGCCAAGGACTCCGAAGGTGATTTTTTGGCGGCCTTCGCTAAGTTTGGCACTGTCTCCACTGGAGTTGAGGATAGTGTATCCGGCAAAGATAATTTGGAAAAGGAAGTACAGTCCGCCTAAGAGAGTAAGAAGTCCGAGTAGTGCAGAAATGGTGGAGTTGAAGGTGTCACGGACAGTATTTTTGGATAGATTCGTGGGGTTGAGGTTGCCAGTTCCTGAGATAGTGCCTAGAGGAACTTTGGCTGCATAGATAGGGGCAGGGATGAGATTGGTGATGAAGATGATGGTGAAGAAAAGGTATTTTTTGAGCATATTAAGGTGTAATAATAGTGGGGTTGAGAATAAATGCAGGATCTCCAAAGACAAACCAGGAGACGACGGCGGTGAGGAGGATGGCTGAAGCAACAATGATTAATCCAAGGAATGACTGCCAAATTTTGGCCCAAGCTGTAGCTGTATTTTGGGTGCCACCTTGAATATAGAGATAGCCTGCGATGATGATATTAAGTAAGACGTAGAGACCCGCAAGGATGTAGAAAATGATAATGATACGACTAACGAAAGCTATTAATCCACCAGACGTTCCAGTGAGGGATTGGAATCCGGCAACAGGAGGAGTGGCAATGTTGCCAAAAATTGGAGGAGCTACAAGGAACATAATTTGATTATATGATATTTATGGTAGTAGTTGTTGAGGATTTGTGATGGCACCTCGAAGCCCTGTGAGATACTCGACTAATTGGACGATCCAGTAGACAGAAATGAGAGCGACAAGACCAATTAGTGTAGTGGTAATGATTTTTTGACCTTTGGCGACTTCTTGAGCATTACCTGAGTTGGAGATAATGACAAATCCTCCCCAGAGGAAGCTAACTAGAATGATGATGCCTGCGAGGATGTATACGAAATTAAGGATAGGGTTGTAGATGTCAGCTAAAGAATCAGGACCTGTAAGCGTGCCGGAAGATGCGGTGTAGGAGGATGAGTTATAAAATGTGTCACGAATGTTAAAAGCATTAGTTGGAGTTGTGAGGGCGAGAAGTAGAGCTGAAAAGGTAATAATAAAAAGGAGAGATTTCATGTTATTGTTTATTGTAGCAAGGACAAGGTGAAGTTGGAAGTTATGACGGGAAACAAATTTGGTGGTGCATGATATAAGGATTTATTGTGGACATATATATGTATGGGTAGTGAGTTGCAAGTTTTTTTTGAGGAGAAAGGAAGATTAGTTGAGGAGAGATTGGGTCAATTATTAGCAGAGAAAAAGAATCAATTTAAGGATGGAGAAGACGAAGAGATGACAAGTTTGATGGAGTTATTGTTTGAAGGAATGGCAAATTATGTGCGAGGTGGGAAGAAAGTACGGGGTGGCATGGTGATGTTGGGATATGAGTTAGCGGGTAAGGAGAGTAATCAAGTTTTGGACATTGCGGTGGCGATTGAAGTGATGCATGGATTTCTTTTGGTGCAGGATGACATTATGGATAGAGATGAGATGCGACGAGGGAAAACCACTTTGCACTTGGCAATTAAACAATGGGCGATGGAGAGAGGATTTGGGGATGCTGGTCATTATGGTCAGTCTGTGGCGATGACGGTGAGCGATTTGTTGCACTTTTGGGGCAGTGAGTTATTTTTTGGAACTCAAATAGATGTGAAAAAGACAAATGAAGGTTGGTTGTTATGGGTGAAAGTTTTGGAGAAAACTGCAATGGGACAGATAAAAGATGTGAGTTATGAATCAAGAAGAGAGTTGGATGAGGAGCAGATACTGGAAATGCATGAATGGAAGACTGGGGTGTATACGATAAGTGGCCCAATGAAGTTGGGTTTTTTGTTAGGGGGAGGAGATGAATCTAAGTTGACTGCAATTGAAAGTTATGGGAAGAATGTCGGGATTGCTTTTCAGTTGGTGGATGATGATTTGGGAATTTTTGGAGAAATGAGTAAGACAGGAAAAGGAAATGATGGTGATGTGAGAGTGAATAAGCATACGTTGTTGAAGAAAAAGTTGTTCGAGGTGGTAAGTGAGGAGGATAAGCGATGGCTTGGTGGTATTTTTGGAAATAAAGATTTGACGAACCAAGACATGGAGAGAGTAAGAGATTTGTTCGATAAAACGGGAACTAGGCAGTGGATAAAGAATAAAGCAAATGGTTTTTGTGATGTAGGCAAGATGGAAATTGAGAAAATAACTAGTGATGGAAGATTACAAAAGATACTTGGTCAGTTCGGAGATTATGTGTTAAATAGAGATAAATAATATGGAAACTTTAACTAAAAAATATCCTCGACATGTGGCGATCATTATGGATGGGAATAGAAGATGGGCTAAGGCGCGTGGATTGGATGAGATTGAGGGACATCGAGCAGGAGTTAGCGTGATTAAACCGCTGATTAGTAGAGCATTTGAGCTGGGGATTGAGGTAATTACTTTTTGGGCGTTTTCGACTAAGAATTTTGAGAGGGGAAACGGATTTTTGACAAAAATTTTTGGGGTATTTAGAGAAACATTGGAACGTAGAGATTGGTTTAGTGAGATTCAAGCGATTGGCGGCAAGATTCAAATTATTGGCAATCCAGAAAGGTTTCCTGCGGATATTAAGAAAAGATTAAATGAATGTTTGGCTTCTCAAAAGGTAGAAAAGCAACGAGGTATTGTGAATTTTGCTTTGGAGTATGAAGGAAGAGATGAGATGGTGCGAGCGATGAGAAAAATGGCTAAAAATGGAGTTGATATGGAGAATGTAAGGGTTGAAAAAGTGGGGGATTATTTGGATACAGCTGGATTACCGGATCCTGATTTGATGATTAGGACTGGTGGAGAGGTGAGATTGTCGGGTTATTTGTTGTGGCAGATTGCGGATAGCGAGTTGTATTTTAGTGATATTTTGTGGCCGGATTTTGATGAGGAACAGTTTGATTTGGCGTTGGAGGAGTATGCACGACGCGAGCGGAGGTTTGGGAGGTAGGAAGGTACGTTGTTTGAGACTTTGGGGAAATCTCAAGATCTTGTATTTATAGCTAGATAAGAATTAAGGGGAAGATGTGGATATTATAGGTATCTGATCGTCATTCCGGTCGAAATGACAAAGAGTTTTTTTTGAATGACCAGAAATTAAACGAGATTCTTCGCTACGCTCTGAATGATGGAAAGGATTGAAGGGATTGGAATGTTGGGTGTAATTTAGAATTAAAGCAGATCTTTTGGTATTAAGTAGTGGAGGTGAGATTTGGGAGAGAGGGATTTAATTGGTACAATTGGCAAATGGCTTTTGATAAAGGTAAGGAAGATGTGTTGATTAATGATTTGTTGGAGGGAAAGGCTGGATCCGCAAGGGAGTTTTATTATTTGTATGGTAAGGCTGTGAAGTTATTTGTAATGAAAAAAGCCCAAAGTGAGCAGGATGCAGAGGAAATTGTGCAGGATGTGTTTTTGGCTGCGTTGGATAGTTTGGCGTTGTACTCAGGCAGATCAAGGCTATATACATGGTTAGTGGGAATTGCGATACATGAGATTAGTGATTATTACAGGAAGAAAAGAATTAAGGGATTGGTGTTATCGCAGTTTCCAATATTGGAGCAAATATTGTCTGATGAGAGAACTGTTGAGGATGAATATGATACTCATGAATTGAAACTGAAGGTAGAGGAAGTCTTGGGGCGATTGTTGCCGCGATATGCGACAGTGCTGCGAATGAAGTATTTGGAAGGTTGGTCGGTAAATGAAATGGCGGAGAAACTAGGTGAAAGTTTTAAGGCAACCGAGACAGCTTTGTTTCGTGCTAGGGCGGCTTTTGCTATTGAGTGGAAAGGTTTACATTTGAGATATGAGTTATAGAGAAAAAGATTTTTTGGATTTATTAGACAAGAGAGCAGTTGAGAACAGGACTGATGTAAATAAATGGGGGAAGCTCACTCCTTGGATTAGAAGATCAGCTTATGTGATTGGGGTGAATCCATGGAAAGTGATAGTGCCAGTATCAATAATTTTAAGCTTGGGGGCAGCTGTTTGGTTGAGAGGCGGATGGGTAAGTTTGGCTAGTTGGTTACAAGGAATGTTTTAGAGGAAAGGGATGCCCCAGAGGTGAGTTCGGAATAGGAAATAACTGTAAACAATGACAACGATGGTTGTGATGATGGTGGAAATGATGGCAAGTAAGGGTTTGAGTTGAGCTGTGACTTGGAAAGTAAGCCAGAGGAGAAGGATTTTCCAGGTGAGAAGACTAATGCTAAAAGCAAGATAAAGAATGGTAAATAGGATGCCTGGAATACTGGCAGATCTGGGAGGGGGAATAATGAGGTAGGCGCTTTGGGTGGCGAGGAACCAAATAATGGTGGGAATATATGTGTAGCTCCAGGTTGAAGATAGAGTAATAAATGATGCGGTGGATTGAAATTTGCGAGCTAAAATGTAGATAGTAATGCTAATGAGGGAAAAGCCTAAGATGCTAGTGGTGAGATTAATGAAGATTGTGGCAATGGCAGTATAAGCACTATCGGGGAGGCCTTCTTTGAGTGGGGCTCTAAGACTGAAAACGAGGAGGGAAATTATGAGCATGAGAAGTGATGGAAGGATGTATTTTTCGCGGGAGATATGCTTCCAAGTTAGGTAAGGATGGGTGAAGGTGCCGAGGATGTTTTTGAGTAGAATTTCTAAACTCCAAAGCAAGTCGTGGAAAAGAAACTGAGTGATATTTTGCATGGCAACTATATATTAGCAAAAAGAGTTATAAAGGTTGGCAGAGAACTATATAATGAAATGATGAGAAAGATTTTTGTGGGAGTATTGATTCTGATAAGTATTTTGGGTTTGAGTGGTGGACAGAATGCATGGGCGGGGGAGTTGGAGGAAATTGAGAAGCAGTTGGGTGATTTGCGAAAGTCGTATGATTTGTCCGTGGCAGCAACTGTGCCGTTGGAAAAAGAAGTTTTGGCATTGCAAGCACAGATTGTCGGTATTGAAAAAAGAATAGTGCAGGCGGAAAAAGATCTGAAAGAATTAGAAGAGAGTATTTTTGCGAGGGAAGTGGATATGGAGTATCAGCAACAGTTATTAGAAGTTAGAGTTAAGAATTGGTATATTCGGAAGCAACAAGTGGCTGATTGGGAAATTTTTTTGGGTGATAAATCGGCGGATCAAATACGAGGGATGGTATATCGACAGGCTGCTGCTAATCAGGATAAGCAGGTGATTGTCAGAGCTGGGGAAGTGTTGAAGAAATTAGCTCAAGACAAGTTGAAAGTTGAGGATGATAAGAAAAGACTGGCTGCTATTAAAAAGGAAGTAGATAGTAAGAAAGTATTTTTGGCTGGAGAAGTGGCCAAAGCGAAGTCATATCAGAAGGATTTGACTGGTCAGATTGCATCGCTTTCGGCAAGGCAACAGCAGTTGTTAGCAGAAAAAACAGGCACCTTTAGCGCGAGTGTGGGAGAAGTGCCGTTGGTGGGGGATCCTAATAGCTGGCCAGATTATAATCCGGGATTTAGTCCTGCTTATGGAATGTTTAGTTTTGGCGCGCCGCATTTTAAGGGTATGAGTCAGTATGGAGCGCGAGGGAGAGCAAGATCGGGGCAAGGAAAGGATGAAATCCTTAAAGCGTACTATGGAGATGTTAGGATTGAGACGCGGGGAGATTTGCCTGGAAACATTAATACCAGTGCTGGGTCATTAAATTTAGAAGCGAATTATCTGATGGGAATTGCAGAGATGCCAAGTAATTGGACAGAAAACGATTCGGCTGCACTCAAATCTCAAGCAATTGCGGCAAGAACTTATGCGTTGTCTTATGTTGGGTGGCGGGTTAATGGTGGGGGTGGAGGCGGATCAATTTGTACAAGTGAGCAGTGCCAAGTTTATTCGGGATCCAAGGCGGGTAACACGCCTGATAGTTGGAAGCGGGCGGTGGAAGAGACAAGGGGGCAAATTGTGATTAGTAATAAAACTAATGAAATTATCAGTACTTGGTACTCGGCAAGTTCTGGAGGGTATCAAGAATCGTATTCGACATTGGGACATAGCACGCCGGGATTTTGGGATACTAAGTGTGGCAATCAATCTTGTTGGACTGGTGATGCGTATGAAAAAATTGGTGAGAGTCCTTGGTTTTATAAAGGATGGTATAAGAATCGGTCTGGCAAGACTTGCGGAAGAACACATCCTTGGTTAAACGAAAGTGAGTTTGCGGATATTATTAATAGTGTGATTGTGGCAGTTAATGATGGGGCGGCGGTGACTCATTTGTCGTCAACAGATACTTGTTTGGGGACAGATCCTGATACTTGGAGCAAAGATAAGGTGAGGGCGGAAGCGGACAAATACGGTGGAGCTGTGAGTAAGATTAACAGCGTGGATGTGACGTACGGGACGAATGGAGTAACGGCTAGAGTTAAAGTAGGGACTGATAAGGGAACACGTGAGTTTAGTGGAAATGATTTTCGGACAGTGTTTAATGTGCGAGCTCCAGGAGTAATTTATTTGCCAAGTGGTTTGTTTAATATTGAGAAAAAGTAAAATATTTTTGGTAATTGGCTGTATAATTAAGAAATGGGTGATGTTGAGAATGAAAGCAAGGAGAGGGTCGATGAAGTTAAGCCGTATGTAAGTGATGAGGAGAATGCGAGAGCGGAAGTGGCTGCGAAGTTGCCATATGGAGCAGAAGATAGTGAACTGGTGTCTGATTTGACGGATTTGTATTGTCGTAAAACTCATGCAACAAATGTATTTCCGGTAAAGGTGGGTTTTGAAACTCAAGAGGGGGATGAACAAGTAATTTTGATTCTGAGACAAGCGTTTGTGACTAATTTTGGGTGGATTGGGATTGGGGTATTGATGATGTTTGCTCCGTGGTTGATAGGGTTGTTAGATGTGTTCCCTGTTTGGATATCAAATGATTACTTGGTTTTTGTGGCTTGGTTTTGGGAACTATTTGTTTTGGGGTATATGGTTGAGAGTTATTTGCGGTGGTATTACAACATTTATATTTTGACTGATCGAAGAGTGGTGGATATAGATTTTCCTAATCTTTTGCTGCGAGAAATGAGTGATGCAGATTTGGATAAAATTCAAGATGTGACGACGAGAAGTGCTGGATTGATGGCGGCGTTTTTTCATTATGGAGATATTTTGGTGCAGACGGCAGCAGAAATTACAGTGTTTGAGTTTGAATCGGTTGAAAGACCGGAGAAAGTTTCAAGTGTGATTAGATTGTTAGCTCAGAAATATAATAAGAAATAAATATGTTAGGATCGCAACTGGAATCAATTTCATCAATGGCAGGTAAGGGTTTGATTATTGTTGGTTTATTAGTGTATTTGTTATTTGTAATATTGATTATTAGGCAGATTGATTTGATGGCGAAGACTTTTACAACTCACCATGAGTCAGTGATGAGATTGTTGGGATATATATATTTGGGGTTGGTTCTTATGATGATTGTAGTGGCACTAGTTTGGTTGTAAGGCAAAAATGGTGCGGGCAGTATACAATAATTTTAGGATATGGATAAAGAGAATTTGTTTGTCGGTAAAATCGGTAACGTGGGAGTATGGCATAAGCGGATGTCTGAGGATGAGAATGATTTGCGAGAATGGGTGATAGCTGGGGCGTTTGGTTATGATGAATTAATTGAGGCGTTGGCAGTCGTGGTGGATGAATCGGATATTAAGATTTGGATCAAAGAATTGATGGGTGCATTGGTGGCGCCTGTAGTAGTTTGGTGTTTGGATGGAGATGTGGTGTGGTGTGGATCTAAGGGGGCAAGTGTTTGGGTGGTGCGGGAGGGAGTACATGCAAAATTAGGGCATGAGATTACCAAGGTAAGTACTGATGTGATTTCGGGATGGGCAAGAAGAGGAGATGATTATTTGGGGTTATGGGGGGATGTGGCTGATTTGCATTTGTTATCTACGCAAGAACAGTTTATGGCGATTGTTGAGTCAAGAGCAGTGATTGATGCGATAGCTGGTGTGATGATTAGAAGATTGAGTGAGTTAGGATGTGAAACCTTATTAGATACAGGGAAATCGGTCGAGGAATTTGAGGAAGATGAGGAGATTGAGGTGGAGAAAGAAAAGACACTAGGGTGGGGTTGGAGAGGGTTGAAGAAATTTGTGTCAGTATTGCCAAGAAGAGATGATGTATTGGCTTGGCATGATGAACGACGAGATAAGATGGAAAGCAAAATCGGGAAATTGATGATGAGAGGATTAGCTGGAGTATTGGTGATTGTGTTAATTATGGTGGGAACTAAGGGTGCGTTTGATTCGAGAGCAAGTTTGCGACAAGCTGATTTGGATGCGATAGTAACCCAAATTAGAAGTAAAATAGATGAAGGCGTGGGATTGGGGACAATTAATCCGACGAGGTCTAAGGCGGTGTTTGATGAAGCTGTGGTGTTGTTGGGGAAACTGGAAGCCCAGAAAGGAGCTGAGGATTTGGTTTCGGGATTGCGGAGACAAATTGAGTCAAGCTTGGGTCAGGCAACCGGGGAGTATAAAACTGAGCCTGTTGTTTGGCAGACTTTAGCATTAATTAGAGATGGAATTGAAGCAAGTGATTGGTATTATGATGGCGAGAAGCTGTGGTTGGTGGATAGAGTTGGACAGAGGTTGATTGCGATTAACGGAAACACTAAGGCTTATGAAGTTGTGTTGGGGGCTGATGACATGGTAGGGATTGGGCAAGTGGCGGTGAGTGAAAACGAAGATGTGTGGCTTGTTGGAAACAAGGTTATTGTCAAAGATATTAAGGGAGATAAAAAAGAATTAGTTTGGGATAGTGGAGAGAACGGGTCATTGGTGGCGATTGGAGTGTTTGGAGAAAATGGATATGGTGCAAGTGAAAGGGGTATTTGGAGATTTCGAGTAGAGGGTGAGTCCGTGGTTAGTTCTCAATGGTTAGGTGAGGGCGCTTTGGAGAATTGGGTGGTGCCAAGCGCGATGGCAATTGATGGAAGTATTTGGACCGGCGGGGGAGGTTCGATGGTGAAGTATCAGTCAGGACGGCGAGAAAATTTTGTGATGAATAATTTGAGTGAGCCGATTTTGGAGATAAAAGATATTTTTACAAATGATAAGAGTAAGAATGTGTATGTGTTTGATAGTAATTTGGGACGGGTGGTGGTTGTTAATAAAGAAACAAAAGATGTAGTAGGACAGTACAAATCAGATGTTTTGGGTCAAGTGATAAGAATTGCTGCGGATGAAGAAACGGGCGTGATGTGGTGGTTGACTCCGGAGACAATATATCAGGTGAGGCTGTAGTTGAGATACAATAGGGTGATATGGAATTAATAAATAGATCTGCAACGCGAGATTATGAAATAGTTGATACCCTGGATGCGGGGATTGTGTTGTTTGGGTCTGAGGCTAAGTCAATTAGGACGGGACGAGTTTCGCTGGTTGGTTCTTTTGTAAAAATTCGTAAGGGTGAGGCTTGGTTGATAAACATGTTGGTAATTAAGTATGAGCATGGGGTGGAACAAAAGATTGATGAGCGAAGGAATAGGAAGTTGTTATTGACAGCCAAACAGCTAAAGGATTGGGATTTGCGCAGTAGCAGTAAGGGAATGGCGATTGTGCCTTTGGGTGTGTGGAGTAAGAAAGGTTTGGTGAAGGTCAAATTGGGGTTAGGTAATGGCAGGAGAGAGTTTGAGAAGAGAGAAAAGATAAAAAAGCGAGATATTACCCGAGATATGGAGAGGGAGTTGCGAGGTAAAGATAAGACAATTAGAGTTAGGAAATAATGTGGTATATTGGGGTGGATCTTTGACAGTTTAATTTTCCAATTGATTGGGAGAAAAGGAGAATCGGATGAATACCTTTGGAGTGGAATTTGTTTGTGTTTGTGGACGAAAGGCTTTTGTTCAAGATGGGAATTTTTATGTTGAGTTTCTGAATTATGAAGAGAGACTCTGTAGCTCCGAATGTCCTAATAGGCCAGAGGTTGAGTTGAGAGCTGTAAAGGAGAGGCAGAGAAAGGCCAAAGAGGTTGAGGCGAAAGTTTATGGAGAAAAGGGACAAAATTGCTTTGTCCCAGATGTTCGTAAACAAATCTTGAGACGAGGATAAGTATTGAGTCCGCGGGTTTTTATCCCGCGGACTTTTTTTGTAGAATTGGTGCGGAGAAACGGCGGTAATTATGCGGTTAATTGAGGAATCGGTATTAAAAGTTGAAACGGAAGTGTATAATATGGGAGTGATTGGGGATGAAAGGTAGTAGATAATATGCGCTCTTTAAAATCTGCAAGCCGACTTTGATTAATAGTCGTAAAACAGGATCAAACCCTATAAATGCCAAGAATTCTCTTGGTGAGATCAAGGAAAATGCGCAAGCATGGATCGCTCAAACTTTGGGTGCTCCTTCCTTGAACTATGCGACTTTCGCATAATCTCTGCTTAAGTTGAGTCAGTTGACGATTGCTGTAAAAGGTAAGACTTGATTTGAGTATAAAAATAGTCAACTCGGGTGGTCCATGAGTGATCATGCATGATTAGATCACCTAGAAAAAAATACAGATCTCGTAAATAAGAATCAGGGTGACAAGGGTAATCTTATTTATTAAATCAAAAACTTGTTGCACACGCTTGTAGATGGATTTTATAAGACCATGTTAGATCCGGGTTCGACTCCCGGCGTCTCCACAAGATATGTTTTTTGTTATGATTGGGGGCAAACTATGGTTAGTTTTTTGTGGAGGTTCAAAACTAGCAGTTTTGGTGTTTAATTAAAGAAAATAATTATGTCAAAATACGGATTACATGGACAATTAAAAGCTACAACTGGCAACGGTGATCAACTTGCCCAAATATTACTTGAAGCAGCCAATCTTCTTGAGAAAGTGAAGGGATGTCAATTGTACGTAGTTAGTCGTGACCCTAATGATTATGATGTTGTTTGGATTACGGAAGCCTGGGATAGTGAAGCAGATCATGATAATTCTTTGCAGTTGCAAGAAGTGAAAGATCTTATATTGCAGGCTGTGCCAATTCTTGATGGCAAGCCAGCAAAAGGTCAGCAGCTTGAAATATTAGGTGGAACAGGATTGAGAAAGTAAATTTATGCTAATTTTATGGTTTTTTCGGGAATCAAAAATTTGAATGCATCTATTGTTTCGATGATTGAAATCGTTTATCCATTTTTTGTAGTGTTATTTAGCTATTTTATTTTCCGATCAACTCCTAATGTGTATTTTTTTGTTGGTGGGTTTTTGGTTTTTGTGGGATCAATGATAATTATTAAATTTGCTTAGAATATTTAGTTATGAAATGGTTGGTTAGCCTATTTGTGAGGGGATAGTGATTGGAGCGATCGTATCTTGGGATTGTGTAAAGGAAGCTCTGCCAAGGTCGAAGATGAGGCTTTGGATTTCGCTGAAAGTGGCACTGCGTGAGGTGTAATCTGGGGAGAAAATATGACTTGAAGGTTCGCTACTGGGATTGTTATCTATAAGGGAAATAAGAGTTTGTGAGGTTGGGGGGATGGTGGCGATAATATGAATGCCATTGGAAAGGGGAGAGTTGGGGTCCGCGAGGGCAGTAATTTCGATTTCGCGGGCTGCTATATTTTCGAAACTTGGAGTGCTGATGTGAGAAGTGCGAAAAGTGTCTGTTGGATCGGACTCACTAGAGAGAGAAGTGATGAAGGGTTGGGTGGCTAAGGCAAGATTGAGGTGGAGTTTTCTACTGAATGGGGCTTCTTGGGTTTGTAGTTGTGGTCGTTGGAGATTGGCAAGATTATCGAATAGATTATAGAATTTTTGGTTGTCAGGAGATTGAGCTGAGACACGAGGATGATTGTCTGCCCTTAAAGTTAGTGCAGCTGTAGCTAGTGCAGCTTGGATAAATCGACGGCGTTCCATGGGAGATGTGGATAAATAATTGAGGCTGATTATACACTAGCGGGTAAGAACTAAACCCCAGATGGTTTTGGTGTGAGCTCTTTTTAAAACTTGAGTAGCTTGGACGAGGGTGGCGCCTGTTGTGGAGACATCATCGATGAGAAGTATATTTTTGTTTTTGAGGATATTTTTATTGATATTTGGATTGAGTGAAAAAACATGTTTGAGATTGTTAAGACGTGTAGCTCGATCATGGATATCTGCTTGAGGAGGAGTAGCACGGGTGCGGATAAGGATTTGGGTATTTATGGGAGTGTGAAGGTGTTGGGAAAAAAGATGGGCAAGTAATTCTGATTGGTTGAAACCTCGATCATTTTGTCTTTTGGGATGAAGAGGAATAGGAATTAAGTAATCAAAGTTATGAAGTAAATCTGGAGTGTAATTAATTATTGGTGTAAGTGATTGGATGATGTGGGATGATTTGCGGTATTTGAGTTGTTTGATAATTGTAGACATGAGTTGGTTTTTGTGAGTCAGTGCATAGACTCCGTTTATAGATAGTGGGTTTGTGCAGCGGGCGTGAGTTTGGCCGTTAATTGAAGGTTTGTTGCAGTGAGCACATTTTTGGGTGGGGTGGAAATCAATTTTATTTAGACAATCGGGACAAAGGTATGTGCCATATTGATGGCAGGATAGACATTGAGAAGGGAAGATGAGATTGAGGATTTGATTTAAGATAATCAGATAAAATTATGTTAGCGTTATTTTATAAAAAAAATCAAAATGTTGTTATTTGGAGAAGAGTAATGTTATGATTTTGGTAGATTATGAAAAAGTCGTATGGTGTAATTGGAGTGGTGTTGATGTTTGTGTTTGGGATGTTGGGAGGGTATTTGTATGCTGTTAGAGATAGAAGTGAAAAATTAGTTGAAATGGGAAATACTGACCCTGTGATGAGAGAAGAAGTGAAAGAAGAGGTCCCTGTTCGTAATGTGAAGGCGGATTCTACGTCTGGAGTTTATAGGTCAAGTGGCGGGAATGAGCTATTTATTGAGGCGATGATGGGAGTAACAATTCTTAGAGTGAATGAGGTTGAGTATCGGGGGAGTTGGGATTGGACGGAAGAAGGAGCGATCACTGCGATGTTTGATACGCGTGATGGACAGTCGGTAGAACAAATGACGGTGGTGTTTGACAATACAGCGGTTGGTGAGTTGACCTTGATTAATCCTGAGGCATTGGGAGTTGAGTTGACTGATTTGACGTTTGTGGCGGTTGAGTGAAGATTAGCGAGCGGGAGATTCTTTGATGAATGATTTGAGTATTGCTATGAAAAGGCTGGCTAGAATTGCAGAAAAAAGTGAGTCGATATGGAATCCGGAAATGAGAGATGCTGCCCAATAGAGCATGAGGCCATTGATGACAAATGTAAATAATCCTAAAGTTAGAATATTGATAGGGAGAGTAATGATGATCATGAGGGGGCGGATTAAAAGATTAATGGCTCCAATGACGATGGCAGAGATAATAGCTGTTTGGAGATTGGTAATGGTGATACCTGGGATTACGTAAGAAGCGGCAAAGATTGCAAAAGTATTGATAAAGAGGAGGGTGAGGAGTTTCATGGTGTTTATTATATTCGTTTAATGATGAAATGGAAAATATGCCAATGTTTTAATTGTTGAGAAACAGTAAGATCATTTTTTTGGATTTCTTTGAGGGAAACGATTTGGACGTCGGAGAATAGTCGGTTGACTTGATCAAGGGTGTGGAATGTCATATGGGAGTGATTGCTCCAGTCATCTTGGGTGCCAAACAATTGACCTGCAAAAATTCCATCTTTAATTAAAGAAAGCTTGATATTAGTGATGACTTGATGGAAATGTTGGGGCGGACAGAAAGGTAGCGAGAACATAGCAATGGCAAGGGAATAGTTAGCTAGGGGGAAATTAAAATCTGTGAATGAAGTTGTGAAAGATTGGAACTTGGGTGAAGTGATAGATTGGGATTCTTGAGTAAAGAGCGGGGCTTGATCAATGGCGGTGACGTGGAAACCTTGGTCGAGTAAATAGTGGCTATCTTTGAGAGCGCCCGCGCCGATATCGATTGCTCGATTTCTACTGGGAATATGTTTGAGAGCTTGGAGAAGTAGTGGCGTGGGAGGAGAATGGCGGGTGGCTTGGTAGTAATTGCTCCAATTGGAGGTGTTGTTACTTTGCATGGATTTGGATTACAAATTGGAGTTATAAAAATTGATAGTTCTTTGGAAAGCGATATTGACGTTTTTGCTGATATTGTGGTCATCGCCGAGGTATTCATAATACTCGATAAGTTTATCTGTTTTTTCTAGTTCTTCTTTGAGGCGGAGAGAAAGTTCTATCGGGACACTAGTATCAGCTGTGCCGTGCTGTAATTGAATGGGTGCTGTGATATCGTTTAGATAGAAGTAGGGATCGAGTTTATTCCAAAAATTTGGATTTTGGCTTGGGAGTCCGTTTTGGATAACGAGGCTGGATTGGTTGGCATCTTTTAGAAAATTTATTTTATAATTATATGTTTCAAACATGTCTTGGTAGCTGCCAACGACACCAGCCCAAAATGAAGCGGCTTTTATGTCTGGTGAAATAGTAACGACTCGCAGTCCAATCTCGCCTCCATTGGAGTGTCCCCAGTAGCCAATTCTATCAGGGTCAACTTCTGGGTATTTTTTTAAATATGAAAGGGCATTTAGGGTATCGATTACATATTTTTCGGAAAAATGTGCTCCCGTTGCTTCTCCTTGGGAGTTGCCATGGCCTCGGAGGTCAGGTTTAAATGTGACAAAATTATTTCGTGCAAGTTGGGCTTGATAGGTGGGGTAGTTATTTGTGGTTGAGTATTGGTTAGGTGGAATATATCCATGGATGAATATGATGGCTGGGAAGCCACTTGGAGGTTTTTGAGATATTGGCACTGTTAGAAGCCCATATATTTTTAGTCCTTCTGATTGGTAAGAGGCTATAAACTGTTTGTAATTAATTCCATTGGATAATGTTTCGTCAATTACAAAATCACCACCTGGGTATTGGCCGTTTCTTAGACTTTCGATTGACATGGGGTGGAGGTTGGTTGTTTCTGGTGGAGTTACAATTGGGGTTTGATTTACGGGTGGAATGTTTTGGGATGGTTTGGCTGGAGATGATAAATAAATTGGAAAGAAGATAATAAGCAAGATTAATACGAAGATGGGGATGATGATTTTTTTATTTTGCATATTTTATTTTTAAAATACAAACAAGTGTTTGCATTATGAGTTAGAAGTTTT
>CAYUGO010000017.1:0-15731 GCA_964444295.1 uncultured Gammaproteobacteria bacterium
CTGATTTTTCACTACTAAAATTACTTTCTTAAATTTCGCAAAAACGCCGGAACATCAAAATCATCATCTCCGTCACTGTTATCATCATTACTTGAAGTAATTTGAGCTCTGGGTTGTTCCGTTTGACGAGGCTGAGTACTTTGTGTGGTTTTATTCTCAAGTTGTTCATCATCATCTTCATCATCTTGAGCTCTATTAACAGCCGAACTTACAATGCCTTGAGGAGCGAGGGGAGCCCTCGTGGGCGAGAATCTTGCCAGTCTGGCCTGTGTATCATCAAATCCTGTTGCAATCACAGTAATTTTAATTTCATCCCCTAGTTTAGGATTAATCGTTGCCCCAAAGATTATATTTGCATCAGCTGATGCTGTCTGAGAAATAATTGTGGCTGCTTCATCAACTTCTGTCATTGTCATATCGGCACCTCCTGTAATATTCAACAAGATTCCTTTTGCACCTTCGATCGACACATCGAGTAGAGGAGATGCAATCGCAGATTTAGCAGCATGCATGGCTCGATTTTCACCACTTCCGGTACCGATTCCCATCAGAGCCGATCCTGCGCTTTCCATGATAGCTTTGACATCTGCAAAATCAACGTTTATCAAACCAGGCACTGTGATAATGTCAGAAATTCCTTGAACTCCTTGCTCGAGTACGGAATCAACAATAGTAAATGCGTCAATCAAGCTTACTTTTCTATCCACCACTTCAAGTAATCTTTGGTTAGGGATTACAATCATGGTATCTACCTTTTCCTTAAGCATCTCAATTCCCTCTTCGGCAATCATCATTCTTCGTGTCCCCTCAAACGTAAACGGCTTGGTTACAATTGCCACAGTCAAGGCTCCTAACTCTTTGGCTATCTCAGCTACAATCGGTGCTGCTCCTGTTCCCGTTCCGCCACCGGCTCCATATGTTACAAACACCATATCAGAATCAACTAAGTGTTCTTTGATTTTTTCTTTGGATTCTTCAGCAGCTTGCCCCCCTACGTCCGGATTAGCTCCAGCTCCTAGTCCTCGGGTTATTCCATCGCCTATTTGAATTTTATTTGGCACCTTGCTCGAAAGTAATGCCTGCGCATCCGTGTTAACAACTACGAACTCTACCCCAGTTATTTTTTCATTCCGTACCATTGTTTCAACAGCATTGCTTCCGCCACCACCCACGCCAACAACAGTGATTCTTGCTACGTTATTAACTTGAGGTTTTACCAATGCCATACAAAATAAATATGCCTAAATAATACTAAGGCAATAAGGATTTTATCATATCTGTAATTTTACCAAGTATCCCAGCACCTAGATTTCCTCCACTCTTACCAAATGACATTTTTCCGCTGGATTCTCCCGTAGCATCTTGTTCCATTGCAAACAGCAATAAACCAATCGTGGTTGCATACGCTGAGCTTGATACATCTTCAATCAAACCTGTTACGCCGCTTGGAGTTCCAACTCTGCTAGGTAGAGCTAACCGTCTTTTTGCACTTTCCAGCAAGTCGACACTCATCGCTCCGCCACCACAAATTACCAACCCAGAAGGTATTGCATGACCGAGTCCACTTTTTTTAATATGCGATCCCACCAAATCAAATATTTCATTCAACCGAGGACGAATAATTCCATCAATTAGCGTTTTTCTCGAAACATCCCCCACCTCTTCTTTAAGCTGTAAGCTAGACAAATCAAGCATATCCTCTTTTTTCTTTTCGGCGAGCTTACTTCTTCGATTTGGGGGTTCATCTAGCATGTCTTCTGGAATCGAAATTTTAGTTTGCGGTTCACTTAATAGCAATTTTATTTTTTCAGCACTTTCCAGCGAAACCCGTAGACCAATCGCTAGATCGCTAGTTATATTTTTTGCTCCAACCGGTATTACTGCCGAATAAGCCAAGCTTCCTTCGGAATAAATTGCCAAATCCGTAGTTCCACCCCCGATGTCAACTGTTACAACTCCCAACTCTTTTTCCGTTTCAGTCAGTGTGCTATATGAAGAAGCAACCCCGTTAAAAACCACTTGATCCAATTGAGCTCCAATTTCACTTACGCACTTAGCAATATTTCTCACTAATACTGATGAGGCCATGATAATATGCGTATCAACTTCTAATCGTACTCCCGACATTCCGATTGGATCTCTAATTCCGGTCTGCGCATCTAATGTAAAATTCATGGGCAAAACATGCAGTATTTCTTGTGTGCTTGGCAGTGAGACGGCTTGCGCAGCCTCAATTACTCTAATTACATCATCTTGATTTATTTCTCCGCCGGGAGTAGACACAGCTACAATACCTCTGCTATTTAGTGATGATATTTGTACTGAGCTGATATTTACAATTAACCTACCAATGCTTACGCCAGCCATTCTTTCGGCAGCTTCAACACATGCTACCGAAGTTTGTGTTACCTCGTCAATGTTAATGATTTGGCCCTTTTTTATGCCTTTACTAGGCAAAGAGGCAGCTCCAATTACTGTAATTCTTCCAGTTTCGGGATTTTTTTGGGCAATTAAGGTTGCAATCTTTGAACTACCGATATCGAGTGCAGAAATAATGTAGGGTCTTGCCATATAAATAATATGTAAACATCACCACACATGTGGCTCAATAATAAGAATAACCCAAACTAACTAAACAATCAAAATTAATTTCAATCAGTTTATTCACTCAGTTTTCATCTATCATATCTCCTGCAACTGCAGGCTCAAAATTTCTAATTACAGGTCTATTGTAACGCATATCGATTGTTAAAGCTGTGTTTGCAATATTTGGTTGCCTGGCAATTATTTGATATGAACTTACCAATTCTGCTGGTGTTCGGTCATCTTCTAACCCAAACCAAATGGCATTATTGCTTAATGTATTTTCATTTTTCATATAAAGATTTTTATCGATTAGCTTTGCTTCAAATTTATAACCCAATAAAGCCATATGATATGCGATTTGAATCGCATTGATATTAAATTGCTCTAATTGCTGACCTAGAGGAGTTTTGATATTTTCCAAGATCAAGATTGGATCAGTTGCACTAGTTATTTTTTCCATCAACACTCCATCAAAACTCACCAAATAATACGTTCCTACAGCGGATAATTCCGAGGTTGTAACTGTTAAGGCAGGAGTTTTTACTATAGTTTCAATTTCCAAAGTAGATGGCCAGACGATTCGGCTCACAGTACTTTCTACAAATCTAAACTCCGACTCCAAATCGTTATTAATTTTATACATGGCCCATGGAGTTGGAGTTCCATCAAAAGTATTAAGCCAACTTATCATTTCTGGTGTACATCGTCCTCGTTGTGTTTGACATTTGACATCATCCACCTTGATCCAGTAATAGCCAATAATCAAAAGTACTACCCCGCTTATTGCCAGCCCAAGGACAACCAGAATTTTCATCAACTCACGTACGTCAGCATTAGAGTGCCAATTAGGAATTTTTTGATTTTTTTTCCTCCTTAAGCTAGGACGGAGAACTATTTTTTGCATAGTGTCATTACAAGTTGAGCTAATCTATCGGCAGCATCCGTCGGGAAATATTTCTTAATTTCATCTAATTTAGAATTAAAGATATCTAAGTTTTTATCAACGTACCTGATTTTATTTAATAAATTAATTTGCTCTAAATCACTTTGAATAATTACAATTGCCAATCCTAGTTTCTCAAGCAATCTTGCATTCACTAGTTGCTCATTATTTTGGCCCTCAGGTAATGGAATTAGAATACAGGGTTTATTCAAATGAGCAATTTCTGTACAAGTATTAGCTCCCGCTCTTGATACAATTAAAGTAGAGTTCTTCATTACCCAACCTACTTCATTACTACCAAAATATCTCTGTGCAATATATCTCTTTGGATATATTCCCATTGCCTTTTCTGCTAGTTGCCAATCTTTTTCTAACTTCGCGCTCACACCGATTGAATGAATGACATTCATTCCTCCAATTAGTTCATCAAGGATATTAAATAACGCATTATTAATTACCGCAGATCCTTGATGGCCACCTGTAACGTATAAAAATGGTTTTTTTATTTCACTTTTCAACTCTTTATTTTCATTAAGTATGTTAAATCTAATCGGATTGCCTAATACTACTGTTTTTTTTGTAGGGAAAAAATTCTTACTATCATCAAATGCCAGCGCAATTTTCTTAACAAATAAGCCATTAATCTTGTTTGCCAGCCCAGCCCCATTTGTTTGTTCGTGTGTAATGCTAGGAATTCCTATAAGCCAACCTGCAAATACCAGTGGAACACTAATGTATCCACCAAAGCTTAAAATAACATTCGGTTTGGATTTCCTAATAATTCTTATTGCATTAACCAAAGCTATAGGCAAAATTAATAATGATAAAAAAGCCCTAACAAATGAATGACGGTGTAACTTACCAGTCTTCAATCCCACAAAAGTAATCTTCCTTTTAATCATTTCACTTTCATCATCATTTGTTTTTAGGCTTCGTGGTTTGCCCACGAATACAACTTCTACATTTTCCTTTAGCAAAACATCTATCGTTGCTAATGCAGGGGTCAAATGACCACCTGTTACCAAAACCTTACAACTCATATTTGACTATTATGAACGTTTCCAATTCTTCCTGCTAGGGACAGAGTTATTTTCTGCTTTGGAAATTTTTAATATAACTCCCATTGTTGCCATAGTAATTAATAAAGATGATCCGCCATAAGAAATAAACGGAAGAGTTATACCACTCAAAGGAATTAATCCTACAATTGAGAAAATATTTACCAATATTTGAGCTCCTAACCAGGCTGTTAATCCAGCTCCAAACAGCTGTGCGAATTTATCTTCAGCTCTTGCCGCAGCTCTTAGGCTTCTCAAAATTACGTATAGCAAAGCACCTATTAAGATAGCGCCTCCAATAAATCCCAGCTCTTCAGCAATAATTGCAAATATTGAGTCACCTGCGACTTCGGGTAAGAAACCATATTTTTGTCTAGATTGTCCTAATCCAGTACCAAACAAGCCACCACTTCCCACGGCTATTAATATTTGCCAAGCATGGTAACTCGTATTCAGAGTATCACCTGTTACATTCAACATAGACATAAACCGTTCCATTCGATATGAACTTGAAAATATTAGACCCATACCAGCAACTAAGATTACTCCAATTAAATACAATAAATTTTTGGTCGACGCTCCTGACAACCAATATATGATGCCGACACTAGCTGTTAATACCATCGTTGTGTCCATATCTGGTTGAATTATTACCAAAATTAGAACCAACCCAGCAGGGACGAAATAAGCCATATTTTTCTTTATTCCGTTAAATGATAGAGTCGCAAGGTAAGATGACAAGCTGATTTTAGCAAGTTCACTTGGTTGTAAATTAAATCCCGCGAAACTCAGCCACCGCTTAGCTCCTAGCGTTTTACTTCCCAAGAGTACTATTCCTAATAAAAAAACAGTAATCCAAAAAAAAAGTTTCGCATTGCGCTTCCACCATTCAATAGGTAAAGACATTGTTACTAGCATAGCTCCACTACTTACTCCCAGCCATAGTAACTGTTGTTTTGCGAAATGCCAGGGATCTCCAAACTTACTATTAGCCTCAACCAACGACGCGTTATAAACTAACAATACTCCACTTGCAGCAAGTGAGATAACAATAAATAGCAAGCTCAAATCTACGCCTTTCCAGGGAAGCTCAAATTTGAATCTGCTATTTAATTTGTTGTTTTTCATAAAATCGAGTTTTTGAGTTTAATAAATTCATCCAACAGTTTCTCGTTTTCTAAATCATAGTTACCAATTGTTTCAATTTTGATTAATTCTTCATTAAAGTCTATATCGTACTTACCACCTGACCAGATCATAAGAGAATCATCAATTTTTCCATATCCAGACTTAATAAAAACAAGCTTATCATCTGACCATATATATTTACCCACTTCAAGAGGACTACAAATTTTGCCTTTATCAATATTTGTATTTCTTAATAATAATTGAATTCCACACATTGAACTAAAGCCGTATTCAATTGATGACTCCAGCTCGGTATTTTGATTAATAAAACTGAGGTAGTGCAACAAGCTTAAAGGAGTGACATTATTATCTAGTTCCAGTCGAGTTTGGAATGACTCAGAAGCAGTCAGTCTTGGATTCACTTCAAGTAAATAAATTGATCCATCATCGTCATCTACCATTACATCAACTCCTGCAAACCCTCTGTATCTTTTTGTTTGCATTAGCTTACACACTTCAGTAACCAAATTGTTTACTCTTAATTTCACTTCGTTAGATAAATCACTTGGCCATTTGCGCCCACAGGTTGTTGACTTGCTTGATCCGAAATCAGGAGTCGGAGAATTTATTTGCATTGCTATCTCTCCAATCCAAAACTTACTTCGTCCAATTACAAAATTAACTGTATATGAATTGCCCCTAATATACTTACTAACCTTAACTTTATTACCACTTTCATTTTCTAATCCCAATTCCAATTCATTTTGATTTTTACATATAATTGTTCCTTGACCCGCCCAACCTCTTTCGTGTTGAATTACCACCCCAAATTCGTCAAGCCAGCCCTGAACAGAATTATTAGTTATTATTTTATCTGCGTAATCAATTATTGCAGGTACTGTTGGGACAGTTTTATTCCAAATTTCCTCAAATAAAAATTTATTCTCAAATAGTCTGTTCAATGGGGCAGGTCCTGCAAGTTGCAAAAAATTATTTTCTTTACATATTAGATCCAATTTAGGACTAGGCTTAAAATAAGCAACAGCGGGTTGTACACCATCTGATCTTTCTTTGATATATCTCATACTTTCTTCACATGCCAATATGCTTGCAGTATTTTTCCAATTTAATTTATTTCTATCAGCAATCTCTTCCAAACAAAAAATTTCCCTCCCATTTTTTCTCAAGTGTGGAATTAATGGATGAACGCGACCTGTAATTATTTTTGTCTCTGGAATTAGTTCGACAATTCCCAGGGCCTGACTTATTTCTGGCGTAATAAAAAATACATTTTTTGGCAGCAAATTAACTAATTTTTTATTCATATTATCGATCTTTCCCAGTAACTAGGCATACGATTGGTCTATTAACATTACCTTCAATTAATTTCTCCCAAGCACCCGCGACGCTTACCGCTCCGTCAAAACTAGAATTGATACCATTGCTATGTAGCCACTGATATGCATCACTAATTTGACTATTATCAACAACGACACCACCACCAATTGTGTCTTCGATTATTTCTAAAATATTATTTTTCCTAGGCACAGCTCTTGCCACGATCCCAGTGGCCAAACTAGAACTTTCATTATTAAAATTATCATCAAGAGATCCGGATATCGGATGAATAGCACTTGTCTGGATTGCAAAAAACTGTGGCTTACCCATATCTATCAACTCAAATCCTTCATATGCACCTACCAATGTCGTACCACTTGAAACAGGGAAGAAAATTGAGCCCGGAACTTGTCCTAATTGTTTATAAAGCTCAGGAGCCAATGTCCTATATCCTACTGTACCAATATCACTAGTCGAAGGCCTCAAATTAATTGCATTATTGTTAATTGCATACCGATGAGCAAATTTAGTTGGTTGACTATCAAAAATAATTTCAGCATTAGTCTCCGCCAAGGCAGTAAGCTTAGTTTTGTCAATGACCTGCGAAACAATTGCACTGAATCTCGCTCCAATCGACTGACAATATTTAGCTGCACTTATCGCTCCATTCCCACTTGATGGTAATACAAAGTGATTATAACCTTGGCTTTTTAGAACACTTATTTGATACGAAGTTCCTCGATCCTTTACGCTTCCTGTAGGATTTTGATCTTCTCGTTTAATATAAATATCCCCAACTAATTGCAAATCAGTTTCGCCTTCTCCAAGACTTACTCTTTCATTTTCACTCACCGTTTCCCCGAGAACCTGGGGGTAATCCCATATTGAATGTATGCTAGCCATGTGTTACAAATTATAGCCATAATCATCACCCAAACGCTATGCCTCAAATCTCCAAACTACAATGTCCCGACCCTACCTGCGGTAGTATGTCTATTAACATTTCAGATAGCGATATCGTCGGGGATGTCTTAGAGTGTCCAGAATGTGCTGCAGAAATCGAAATAACCTCACTTGACCCTGTTACTATTAGACTCATTGAAGAAGATAAGTGATTTACTACTACCATTCATTTATCCGATAAATTCCATCTTCATTTTCCTTGCAAATTTCATCAGACCAAGTATTGCCTTTTTTAAGTAAATCTTCGTTACTGAACTTTATTTTGTCTTCCCCAACTTGATAGAAATACCCTAAATGTGCACCTTCAATCACAGTTTCATTTGAACTGTGAATATAATAAATCTTTTTCTCAATCTCACCCAAAATTATCATTACGTGTTTTCCAGCCATTAATCGAACTAAATCTCCCAATTGGAATTCTTCTCCTGGCAATAGTTCCCTAGCATTAACACCACTGGTTAAGGTATTTGCACTTGTTCGAAATCTCTTTGCATTATCCAAATTACCACCAGGAGTAGCCGTAATTCTTTGTTCCCACTTATCATCGTTTTTAGCATTTGCAATTATTTTTAATAATGCAAATGCTAAGCCTGAGCAATCAACTCCAATTTTATTTTTTTTCATCCATGCAAATAATTCCAAATCTTTTTTGGGTTTAAGCTCATCGCTTAACTGATTAATTCTTGCCAAGACCTCACTTTCTATTTCAATCGGCTCACCCTTCCCTCCCAGGAAACCTTTGACATTTTTTGACTTATCAGCAAAAATCCGATCTCTCCAGTAAGGGGTTCTACACTTTAAATCATTAAAGCTAATATTCAAATACCCCTTAACCATTTTCTTAACTTCAATATTTAATTTCAATGAATCAATTACTTCCGTATCGTTCATAAATTACAAGGTAGCCATCCATAATCCTAATATACCCAGCATCAAACCAGCCAGCCATGCACGCATTACAATTTTGGGTTCTTCCCATCCATGTTTTTGTAATGTCAGATGAATGGGGGCTGCAGGAAAAACTTTTTTCCCGTAAAATCGTTTACTAATTAACTGGATAACACTTGACGCTGCCTCAACAATAAAGAGTCCCCCGATAATAAAAAGGACCAGTATTTTCCCCAGTAACAACGCCACAACAGCCAATGTAGCCCCAAAAGATAGCGCGCCCACATCGCCCAACCAAATACGTGCAGGATAAATGTTGAAATATAGAAAAGCGATCAGAGCTCCAATCCAAAGAGAAATAAACAGTGACAAAACCGTATCAAATGTAGAATGGGATATCGTCCAAAAGACAAACAAACAAATAATTAATAAACCGCTCGAGAGTCCGTCAAGGCCATCTGTTAGATTAAATGCATTCGCAAATCCTACTACCACAATAGCTGCTATTGGTACGAAAAATATTCCCAAGTGTAATACGATATTTGTAGAAGAAATATGCAATATATCAATACCCAACTTCCCATATAGTATCCAGCCTACAATCAATCCCAATATAAGCTGAATTACTAATTTATGAATCATCCTCAAACCAAAAAACTGATCTTTCTTAATAACCAAAACTTTCTTTATGTCATCGTACAAACCCAGGACTCCGAATGATATAAAAGTAAAAAAAATTAAGCCAATTTCCCATCCAATTTCATGAGCCGAACTTATATGAACTCCTAGTCTACTTAGGGACGTTAATAAAATTGCAAACAACCCACTTACAGTTACGATTGTTAACAAACCGCCACCTACAGGAGTTCCTACTTTCCAATTATGAAAAGAGTCAAAAATCGGCGTTTTATCTCCAGTTGGAGCCGTAGTTGTCTGGATCAATCTCTTCATTTTCAACGAATAAAGAGCGTTGATAAATGGAACAATCGCCAAACTATTAATTACAAATGAAAAAATCAAAAAACCTAAGTATGAAAACATAATATTATTATTCCCTAAACCATCTTTGATTGTACCTTAGCAAACTCAAGCTGCCAAATACTTGAATAATGATTATCCAAATACGTAAGGAGTTAAGATCATCAAACCAACGATTGCAGTTGCAAAAGCCGTCAACAGCATCGCACCAGCGGCCACATCTTTGGCAATTTTGGCAGATTGCCGCCATTCCTGTGTCACTAAATCAACCACTGATTCAATGGCTGTGTTCATCATCTCTATTACTAGTCCAAGGATAATGCATGAGATAAGCACAACCCTTTCCCATAATAACAATGGAAAATAAATCATTGCTATTATTACTAACAGACTAATCCCTATATGTATCTGAAAATTAGGTTGTGTGCTAAACGAGTATATCAGCCCTCGCCAGGCATGCTGAAAACCAACCCGATGAATTCGATGAGCAATGCGCTTAATCATTCCAAATTAATTGTAACTCAAATTATTAATAATTATTAACTTCTCCATCAAGTGGTGGTAATATTAAGCCATGTATACATCTCTCAATACAGTCCAGACATTTGTCAGAACCTTATCATTTATCGTTACATTTTTAGGATTATCAGCAGTTAGCATTTTACCCCTTGCCTCTTCTTTCGGCGAAAATCCAGGAACCACTCTCATTTTTCTAGTTTTATTTGGGATCAATCTATGGATTTCAATTATTGTTTCAGGAATTTTCTATGTTTTACCAGAGTGGGAGAGGTTGGTCTTACTGCGTCTTGGCAAATACTCAGGTATTAAAGGTCCGGGTTTCTTTGTAATCCCGCCATTTATATTTTCGGCAGCCAGCATTGTAGACATTCGGATTATGACTCAACAGGTCGAAGCAACAGCTACATTAACTCAAGATAACGTTCCTACTAAGGTAACTGCTGCTTTGGAATACCAGGTAGAAGATGCTCAGAAAGCAGTTGTAAATGTCAAAGACTATCTATCAACCGTAATTTGGATGTCAACCGAAGCTCTCAAAAACACAATTGGGAGTCTTGAGCTAAAGGAGTTACTTAGTAATCGCGACGAAATTGCCAAGCAACTGCGAGAGCAAATTGATTCCCAAGCTGCCGGATATGGGATTAATGTTTTGGCTGTTCGTATTACTGATATTGATACGCCTAAGGAATTAATAGAAGAATTAGCAGTAATTGCTCGTGCCAATAGAACCGCACAGGCAAAACGAATTCAAGCGCAAGCAGAGCTAGAAGTGGCCGAGCTTACCTCTGAAGCCAGCAAAATCTTAGAACAATCTCCTTATGGTATGCAGCTGCGCGAATTACAGAATCTAGCAGAGATGTCAAAGGAAAGTTCTAATATGATTATTATTTATCCATATGGAGATCCTAAAGCTACCCAAATTGCCAATGCTGCAGTTGCCCAGCATCGCATCAACTCCGACGACGTCAATAATGCAGTCCAGTATCCTTAGTTTTTTGATAACCTATTCAATACTTCCATTCCTTACGTTTTTATTTTTCTCCATTGCAAGTATTCACATTCCACAGACCCTTCTGTGCATTTCTAGCTGATGTTTCTGCTACTTTAAATTGATCTTGATATTTGTAAGGTAATTTGTACGTATACTCATACGCATAGCCTTGTTGAATCATTTCAAGATTTATATTTTTTCCATCAATCCAAACATAGCCTAATAGTCTGCCGTATCGATCATATAGATCTTGGGTTGGATCAGTTTCCATATCTACCCATTTATTTGATAATAAACTAGATAGATAATTTTTTGCTTCAATCCCATAACACTCTACACTTTTACGGGGATCTACAGTTTCTGGTGTATTAATTCCAATTAGTCTTACCTTGATAATCTCATCATTCTTATTTAGATATATAGTGTCTCCATCTACAATCTTGTTTACCAAATACTTATTCTCAATATTTTCGCTATTGTTTTTAGCAACAATATTAGATTGTCTAAATTGCCAGTATTTAATACTTTCACTTATGATCAAGCTCGTAATTACCAAAGCAATAATGGTAATTAGGTTAAGGATTTTTTTCTTCATATAATATTATAATATCAGCTTGGGTATTCTAAGCTGATACAATTAATCAATATGGCTCTCAAAAAAGCAATACTTTCATACTTCCGATTTGCGGCCAAATTACAGTTATCTAAAAACCCTAAAGCTAAAATCATCGGAATAACCGGATCTGCAGGCAAAAGCTCGACTCGCGAGGCAATTGTTGCTGCTATTGGTAATTTGCTCATAGTCAAAAACTGCGATTTTGGCAATTCAGAAACAGGCATTCCCTTAGATATCCTTGGCATTAAGCCAAATAATTATTCATTAATTGATTGGCTGAGAATGATATTAATTATTCCAGTCAAATTATTATTTAACTGGAATAGATACGACATATACGTAATAGAGATGGGAATAGACAGTCCAAAATCACCTAAGAACATGGAATATTTACTTAAAATTATCAAACCAGATATAGGAGTTTTTACCAATATATCCACAGTTCATGGTGAATCATACGATTATTTGATATCACCCACGATATCGGGTGCAACCAGACATCAGGCAATCAAAGAAGCCATTGCGGTAGAAAAATCCAAACTGATCAATTCCCTAACTTCAACTGGGTTTGCTATATTGAATTCTGATTCAGAAATAATTCTTAATGCTTGTAAATTAACTCAATCAAAGGTATTAACATTTGGCCAAAATTATCAATCAGAATTTTTAATCAAAAAATACAAAACTGATATTAACAGAGGAACAATAGTTGATATACAAGTAGATAATCAGACATATACAATAACACTTCCAAATTATCTACTTAGCAAAGCCTACTCATACAATCTAGCTGCAGCATTAGCTGTAGCCTCGGCTTTAGGAATTCCGCCAAAACAATCAACTAGTAATCTCAATAATAATTTTACAATTCCATCAGGTAGGATGACCTTATTAAAAGGAATTGATGGCTCTTATATCATCGATTCAAGCTACAATGCATCTTATGAATCTACAGTTGATGCACTTCAATTACTAAAACAAATTAAATCAGACAACAAAATCGCAGTACTTGGTGATATGCGCGAAGTAGGGCAGTCAAGTGAATATGCTCACAAAGAAATCATTAAACTTGCAAAAACAATTACTCCTCACATTTTGACTATAGGCAAAGAATTCAAATCACTAAATGACACATCGATCACATCATATCTAACAACCAAAGATGCACTGGAATCATTAAAAAATTTGATAAAACATAAATCAATTATAATTTTCAAAGGCTCTCAGAATAACATATATTTAGAATCACTTATCGAAAAAATTCTCCTTAACCCTAGTGATTCAAAATTCCTTTGTCGACAAAGTAAGTATTGGAAAAAGACAAAAAATATTTTTTTTAAATCTAATTAATCAACCTAATTTTCACTAATATCAGCTCCCAATCCATCTAATCTGTTTGCAATGTTTTCATAGCCTCTTCTAACAAGGTGAGCATTATCGATTACAGTTGTACCATCAGCCAATAAACCCGCTAAAACCAAAGCCACACCGGCTCTAATATCAGGACTTGCTAAGTTTTTGGCTCTTAAAGGAGTGGTTCCGTTAACAATCACACGATGAGGGTCACATGTAATAATATTGGCTCCCATAGCTACCAACATATCTGTAAATAATAATCTGCCTTCATACATCCATTCATGAAACAGAGTTGTCCCACTAGCTTGTGTTGCTAATACAATCAGAGGGCTCATTGCATCAGATGGAAATCCAGGCCAGGGCCTTGTCTGTATCTCTTTGATATTAGTAGGCGAATGAAGTGGGGCAGGTCTAACTAGTAAAGTATTTTTATCTACAAATTCAAAATTCGATCCAAAAGATTTCAAATAAACTCCTATCATATGAAAGTCCTCTTCCATTGCGTTATGAATTGTTACTTCTCCTTGTGTAGCTGCAGCCATGAAGGCAAAAGTAGCTGTTTCTATAAAATCAAAAGCAATATTGTGTTCAGCTCCGTGTAATTCACTTGTTCCTTCTATTTCGATACGATTTGTCCCCGCCCCATTTACTATTGCCCCCATGGCTATCAGATATTGAGCTAAATTGACTATGTGTGGTTCGCAGGCTGCTCCCATTATTATTGTTTTTCCCGATAATGCCGCAGCCAAACACATGGCATTCTCTGTTGCGGTGACAGATACCTCATCCAAAAAAACCTCACTACTACGTTCACTCCCTAGATTTGCAATATAATTTTCTTCCGTTGTAGTTACACTACCACCTAACATTCTAATCGCCTCAAAATGTGTCCCAACTGGTCGTCGTCCGATGATACATCCCCCCGGATGTCTCATTACAGCTTGCTTAGTTCGAGCTAATAATGGACCCAAGAACAGGATCGAAGCTCTTAGTTTTGCTACTAGATCAGGGTTTAATTCGAACTTGTTCAATGTAGCAGGATTTATAATCAAAGTATGCGTATCTGGTCTCTCCACCTTTACACCTAAATCCACCAGAATTTCAATACAAGATTTTACATCTTCAATATCAGGCACATTGTGGAAAACTGAAGTTTCACTTGTCATTATACTAGCAGCTAAGCACGGCAAAACAGCATTTTTATTTCCAGCGATCCACACCTCCCCATTTAATTTCTTCCCGCCATTAATTACAATTTGATTCATATTTTTGTTTATTACTTATTGCTTTTAAGTATCTTTGCAATCTCCACCCCGAGGATTGCTCCAATTAATGGTGATATAAGATACGTAGTTGAACCTGACTGAAGACTTAGTGCAACTGCTGGATTAAGAACTCCTGCACCTGTCGTTGTTGCGATAATTATTCCCAATAATAGGCTCATGCCGATAACCATACCTGAAAGAAAATACGAAATTTTATTCAAAACTACCATAGTTACGCCCATTACCAAAATAGTAGTTCCTAGGATCTCTCCAACTCCAGTCATCATCCCCGCACTCGCCTGTGGAGCAGCCCATGTAATTCCTAACATGTTAGTTGCAATTAGATATGCCACTCCTGCTCCTGCAAATTGGCTTATTACATATCCAAATAATTGTTTGGTGTTAATTAAATTCGCCCATTTAAGCCCAAAAGATACCGCAGGGTTTATGTGACATCCAGATATTGGACCCAATAGATATACCATTAATCCGAGAGTTAAACTTGCGACCAATGGAGTTGTGATTATATTTGACTGAAAGCTAGCCATTACCGCTAAACTCAAAACCAGAGTTCCAATCATTTCAGCCAAGTATGCCTTCATAAATACAATATATCAGACATGCTATGCGCTCACAATATGGGTAAGTTACTTATTCTTTAATTGCATGTAATAACGGCGCTGTTTCTCGTTTAACCTTTCAATTGAGTAACGTAAAGTAGTTCTCGGCATCGTTATGGCATGATGATCAAGAAACTTAGTTAATTCTAGCTCATTCCGTTTTCCAATTTCACGGAGCATCCAACCTACCGCTTTATGCATCAAATCATGAGAGTCATTAATTAGAATTTCAATAATTTTAAATGGTTCCTCAAATTTATCATTTTTAATCAACACAAACATGCTGATCATTGCAACTCTTCGTGTCCATAAATGCTTTGATGATGCCATACTTTTAATTTCATTAATCAAATTATCATGATCCAAGAGATACATTCCGATAATTTTATATGCAGATAAATCAACCAAATCCCAATTATTAATATTGTTGAGGTTTCTCAAGTAGAAATTTACTATATCTAACTTTTCTGACTCATTAGCCG
>CAYUGO010000018.1:0-15056 GCA_964444295.1 uncultured Gammaproteobacteria bacterium
TTCCCTTTTATTGCCACTTCGGTTTCAAAATAGAATTTATCATATTCTGTTCCCAGACGATCATAGATAGATTTAAAATAATCCAGACTCCAACTTCGCGTTTGCAAATACAGCTGATTGATACCTTCAGCCCGATCATATAGTTGAGAATTAATATTATTTATTTCGTCTTTATTATTTTCATATTCTTGGTTCCCATACACATATGCATCACCCAAAAATTTAGCTTTATCTATTAAGCTTTTTGATTCAATTTCTTCCATATTTATATTTTTCTCAGCCAATAAATGCTTTACTCCATAGAGAGCTTTTGCCACATGGGGTCCGATATCTCCCTGGTAGTTTGCTCTGACTACATCAGCGCCTAGTGATCCTGACAGTTTTGCTAAAGCCTCTCCTGTTACTAGAGTTCGCAGATGTCCAACATGCATTTCTTTATGGGTATTTGGGTGTCCGTACTCAACCATAATTTTTTTACCTGATAACTCGTCTTTGATTAATTTTTCTTCAGAACTTTCCCATTCGTTTATTTTTTGTTGCCAGTACAATTTATTAAACTTTACATTTATGTATCCTGGAACCGCTATTTCTATTGCTTCTATCACTTCCATGACCTCCAAATTTCTCTCTAGCTGCTCGCCTAAATATCGAGCTAAATCAATTGGATTTTGCCATTTTTTTTCATTATAGATGTGGGTATTTTGTGCTTGTTTCCAAATTGATAGTGCCACTGTAGTGGTTAAATCACACATCGACTCTTGTGAATTAGTTGCCCAACCAAAAGTACTGCCCATTCCATCAATTCCTAATTTTTCCTCTACTATAGATTTTAATTCAGCATTAATTTTTTCTAGCATGGTGCAATTGTAACAAATATATTAGCTATCGGGAGTTCAAAATTTGTTGATAAATTGACCTGGTCTTATCCGCAGTTTCTCTCCAAGAGAACTTTTTTGCTTGTTTAAAACCCAACTGAACCAATTTCTGACGATTAGTATCGTTTAGCTTCAATACGAATGAAATCGCCTTAGCCAAACCCTTGCTATCTTGATGTGCATAAATAGCAGCATCTCCTCCAACTTCAGGCAAACTTCCATTTTTCGTGGTAACTACAGGGCAGCCGCAACTAAAAGCCTCAAGTACAGGTAATCCAAATCCTTCGTACAAAGAAGGGATACATGCCATACTTGCCATTCTATAAATACCCGCTAGTTCACTTGTTTCTACATAGCCAAGCAATCTTAAATATGGGGATTCTGTTGCTTTTTTTTGCAACCACACCAAATCCTGGGTTTCAGGATGGTTTGTATCTATATCTTGATTTACGGCTTGTTTTCCGACGATTAGCAGTGAGCATTCAATTGATTCACAGGCATTCACGAGACTGCGCAAGTTTTTATTAGGATTAACATCACCTACATAAACCACATATCTTGATGGTAATTTAAATTTTTCTCCGATCGCTTTAAGCTCATCGCTAGCCATGATATCAAGACCTTCTTGCGCAGCTAGCGGAACTACAAACACTTTCTCCAGTGCAACATTTAAATATTTAACAATATCGTTTCGGCTAGCGACTGAATCAGTTAGAATTGCGTTGACTGATCTTAATGCTAACTTCTGCCTAACAAGATTAAATTTACCTTTCAATCCTACCGGATAAAGCTGAGGTAAAACTAACGGAGTCACATCATGAATAGTTACTACTGTGGGTCTTTTTCTGATCATCGGCAAAGTCGCAAAAAATAGATCAAAAAAGGGATAGTGGATTATTTGAACTTGTTTTGGAATTTCACCATCTGTAATTTCAAATACTTCAGTCTCACCGATTTCAGCCAAATGAGACACCAAATGTTTGGTATACATGCCAATTCCCCGGGTCGCCGATTGTCCTGCAAGTGGACTGGTGTCAATGCCCACAATCATAGTTATAGTCTACCACGATCAACAGAGAATATTTTTCGTTTATTTGCCATAATGCTCTAACTTACAAGATATTAATATTTAGTTCATTTGTTACAATGTAGATGATATGTCTAGTCCTAAAAAAATACTTTTCTTCATGCTCAAATACTTATTAATTGGATTATTAATATGTACATTTGTTTATCTAATCATCCCTAAGCCTGATTTCCCCTCACCCTTACCTAATTCACCGCAATCACAGGAGCCAAAAGATACCGAAAATATGGATGAATTAAGAGCCTATTTTACCAACCTTAGCCGAGAAGAGATAATAACTCATTATCAAAATAACTTTAAACATAATGGAATATTTCAATTTATCCCTTCAATAAGGTTAAATTATCCTTACGAAGAAGCAGAGTGGTATATATATAGTCCTATCAAAACATCATATCTTGAAGAAATAGTATATCCGTTGCGTGAATCGGTATTTATAAATGCATATCAACCAAAGGATTCTGAAGATATAATCGCTTTTCAGGGACAACAATACCAGACTAAAATCACCATAAGATACTACCAATCATCAATCTATATAAGAATTATTATTTTTACATTGATAATAATCTCAATAATGGGGATTTATAAAATAACCAAACGCATTGTAAGAAGCTTCTTAGCATCATAATCATGACCAAAAAAATACAAATATTGATTTTCATATTAATCTGCCTATTTCCGGCAATGAGTTTGATGAGACCGGGATATTTCCCTATGCATGATGATATGCAGGCGATGCGCGTACATCAAATGACTACTTGTTTCCAAGATTGGCAGATTCCTTGCCGCTGGGTTCCTGACATGGGTTATGGATACGGTTATCCACAATTTAATTATTACCCACCGCTTCCATACTATGTGATGACTTTAATCCACCTTACGGGACTAAGCATTCTCACAAGCGTAAAGATTGGTTTCATTTTGACTTTTGTTATTTCAGGCGTTGGAATGTATTTATTAGGCAACAAATTATGGGGTCAATATGGTGGAATAATTTCAGCTCTATTTTACCTTTATGCACCATATAGAGCAGTTAATGTATATGATCGAGGGGCTATGGGGGAAATCTGGGCCATGGCTTTTTTCCCGTGGATTATATGGTCAATGGAACGAATATGGCAACGCAATAAACCAATAGATATTCTATTACTTGCCATATCAGTTTCTGCATTAATGACAAGTCATTTATTATCAACATTAATGATCGTTCCATTGTTAATGATATGGTGGTTGGTCAGAACTTTACAAAACAGACAAAACTTCACCCAAAATTTAATCTCATTTATAGTATCAGGTTTATTGGGTTTGGGTTTATCAGCCTATTATTTACTCCCTTCGCTTATGGAAAAACAATATGCACACCTTGAAACTTTGACCATGGGGTATTTTAATTACTTAGCGCATTTTGCAACATTAAGACAAATAATAACTAATACTCATTGGGGATATGGGTCATCTTTGCTTGGTCCATATGATGATATGTCGTTAAGTATTGGGATTTGGCATGTAATAATCACTATTATTGCATGGACGATAGTAAGTATAAAATTTAATAAATCAAAGCATTTTATCTGGATTAGCAGCTTAGTTACTACAGGGTTTATCTACTTATTTCTTGTTCACCAAAAATCAACATTTATATGGAAATTGATACCAACACTAGAATGGCTTCAATTTCCATGGCGATTCCTTGCTCCTGCAACCTTTATTTTTAGCTTAGCTGCAGGCGCAATTTTATATTTTCCCTCTTCTATAAACAAAAAGCTTAGAATAAACGAAATTATTTTATTGATATGCATACCATTACTATTTTTGAACATAAGTTATATGAGACCTCGATCATGGTTTCCAATGACTGATGAAATCAAACTTTCTGGTGAGTCATGGCGTAAGCAACAGACAATTAGTATTTTTGATTATCTACCTATTGATGCCAAACTTCCTCCTGCAGATAAAGCTCCAGAAAAACCATGGTTTGCAATGAGTGAAGGAGAAATTACTAATTACTCTAAAGGTAGCAATTGGCAAAAAATTGAACTTAATTCAACAACCAAAAACGTAGTGTTAGTCCCACTATTTTATTATCCTGGATGGCAAGTTGAGGTTAATGATCAAATAGTTCCCATCAATAAAGATAATGACTTGGGGTTGATTACGTTTGAAGTCAATTCAGGATTTTCTCAAGTTTTAATTAAATTAGTAAATACCCCAATAAGATTAATCAGTAACGGTGTGACTCTTATTTCAATATTAATAGCAATTTTGTTGATCTTCAGATCCAACAAAATTAATAAAAAACATGAAAACTAACAAGACCCATATTATTGCAATCTTAGTAATTCTAGTCTTATCTTTTTTTGCTAGTTGGTATTTGATTAGACCAGGATTTTTCGCAATGCATGATGATCTGCAAATCATGCGTTTTTATCAATTAGAAAGGTGTTTTGCTGACGGCCAAATACCTTGCCGGTGGGTGCCAGACATGGGATCAGGATTTGGATTTCCATTGTTCAATTATTATTCACCATTGCCGTACTATTTTGGGATGCTCTTTCGTTGGCTTGGTTTTTCATTCATGACAGTTACAAACTATACATTTTTATCAAGCATGATAATTTCGGGAATTGCAATGTATGTTTTAGTTTATAGAATTACCAAATCCCGATTGGCCGGATTCCTTTCTTCTATCATGTATATCTGGGCTCCGTACAGATCAGTACAGATATTTGTTAGAGGAGCACTTGCAGAATCATTCGCGCTTGCTTTATTCCCGGTTGTTTTACTTACTATATGGGAATTTGCGCATCAGCCCAAAAACAAATTTAACATTTGGCTCCCGCTTTCATTTGCAGCGTTATATTTATCTCATAATATTATGGCCATGTGGTTCACACCTGTAATACTTGGATTTGCATTATTAAGTTTGACCATGGCACATAACCTAAGTCTCAAAAAAACATTGATGTTTTCAATCTATTATTTATGGGGATTATCACTTGCAGGATTTTTCCTTATTCCCGCATTAGTAGAGAAATCTTTGGTAAAAACCGAAACACTTACTCAAGATTACTTTAATTTTCGACTTCATTTCGCGACAGTTAAACAATTATTTATTGATAGGCAATGGGGATACGGTCCCTCACGGCCTGGACCCGTTGATGATATGTCATTTCAAATAGGTATTGTTCATTGGATTGTTGGTGGCTTTTCGGTATTATTGTCAGCTTGGAAAATTTTCCGGCAAAAAAATCTTAACAATCTATTGTGGGTATTTTTTAGCTTCCTTTTCCTATTATTTATTTTTCTTATTCATAGTAAATCAGTTTTACTTTGGGAAATGATTCCATTATTATCACTCACGCAATTTCCTTGGAGGTTATTATCTTTCGTAAATTTATTTTCCTCAATATTAGCAGGATATCTAATAAGTAATTTAAGAAACACCAAAATCAGACTAATCCTATTAACAGTAATTGTTATTTCTACAGTTAGTCTTAGTTGGTCATATTTTAAACCCGATAAATATGATCCAAACGCGATAGATAGCAATAAATTACAAACTGAATGGCAAAAACAACAAATAGGTTCGATCCGTGACTTCCTCCCTAACTCAGTTTCAACTTACGATATTCCTATTAGTGATAATAAACCCTATTCACTAACCAGTGAAGGATTTATCGATGCCAAAAATCTTCATATATGGTCAGATCACTTTAGCCTTGATGTAGAAGTTAGCGGAGTAGACCAGGCACAGGTCATTGTCCCAGTTTTTAACTTTCCTCAATGGGAAGTAATAGTGTCTGATCAACCTGTAATGGTTGCTTCCAATCAGCCTCTTGGGTTAATAAGTTTTCAAGTTCCACAAGGGAAGCATATTGTGACTGGCTGGTTTCGCAATACACCAATTCGATTAATTGCAAACTCATTGACCCTAATATCTCTTTCATTATTAATATTTGTTGCGATTATCGCTAAACACCGTCAGACCAAATAAATCAAATTTTAGTATGTATCTCAAGATCCGAAGATTAGTTCCATTAATGATAGTTATAATTTGCTTGCCTGCAATTTGGCATTTATTATATCCAGGATATTTTTCAGTGCACGATGATATGCATCCCGCCTGGATTTTAGAAATGTATAGAGCTATTCAATCTGGACAAAATCCTCCCAGTTGGGCTCCAGATCTCAGTTATGGATATGGTTATCCATTATTTCATTTTATTTATCCATTACCTTACTATCTTGGATCTGTTTTTTATGCATTATTTGGTGATCTAATCTGGTCAGTTAAGTCAGTTTACATTATTTCAATACTGGGATCAGCCTTTGCCATGTACAAATTTGCAAGACATCATTACAGTTTAGCCCCATCACTATTAGCAACAATATTATATATATATACCCCATATCGAGCGGTTAATATTTATGTAAGAGGAGCACTGGGAGAAAGTCTATCGTGGGTGTTTATTCCCTTAATTTTTTTAAGTATTGATAAAGCAACCAAGAAAATGTCATTCACCAATATATTCCTTGCCGGATTATCCATTGGCGGACTGTTGCTTACTCACAACATTGCAGCGTATGCAGTTGCGCCATTTGCAGTTTTGTATGGAATTTTCCAAATCACAAAATCTAAAGACAAAATAAAAACGTTTTCACGAATAATATTAATTTCATTCATTGGATTAAGTGTAAGTGCGTATTTTTGGATCCCCGCTTTAATTGACAAAAGACTGATGGTTGAAGATACAATTTTTAATTTCCAAGATCATTTCCCGTTTTGGAAACAACTTATCTATTCAAAGTGGGGCTATGGAGCTTCATTGTGGGGTCCAGACGATGGGCTTTCATTCCAAATTGGAATAGTAAATATATTTAACCTGTTTATTTCAGGAATAATTGTCCTATATCAAATTTTTAAGATAAAAAAAGTAAATCCTACAAATTTATTTTTCTTAATATCAAGTCTATTTGTTTTATTTTTAATGAACATAAGGTCTATCTGGATATGGCAAAATTTTCCACTGATGACATATTTTCAGTTTCCGTGGAGATTGTTAATTCTGATGACTTTCTTTACTAGTTTATTAATTGCAATTTGTTTTTCATATCTAGATAAAATTAGCAACAAAGCACGATTTATCCTATTTGCACTTTTATCTTTATCTATTTTTCTTATTAATCATTCTTATTTCCAACCGGATAAGCATATTAATATAAGTGATGAGACAATATTAAACAAATATTTTCCTCTTAATCCATTAAATACGAGTTCTTCACTTTCATCTCAATATGAAAACATTCAAGAAGAATACTTGAGGTTGCCCCTGTCAGTACAAAATAGACCTACTCAATTTCAAACTAATCGAATTATTTCTACCAATCCTCAAACACAAATAGACTGGCAACAAATCAACCCAAGTACATACAAAGTCATGACCAATGGACCACAAACAAACATAATTGCATCTGTGTATAATTTCCCATTGTGGCAAGTATTAATTGACACTAATCAGGTTCAAACCACAGACTATGGCCCTCATGGTCAACTCTATTTTGCAGTTCCAAGTGGTGAGCACGAGATTCTCATAAGAATAAAATCAACAGGATGGAGAGCAATGCTAAATATTTATTCTCAAACAATAATCGTTACAATGATATCCGTAATTTTCTATTCGAAAATAATATCTCGTAATAAGTTTCAATAAATATTTATTTCACCACCAAAATAATGTGTATATTTAACCTTTGTATAGTCACATGAAGTAAACTAATTATGTTATGAGACGTCTAATACTTACAGCAATCATTATACTTGGATTTACAATTAGAATTTATCAAATTACAACCTTTCCCGTTTCTCTCAATTGGGATGAGGCAAGTCATGGTTATAATGCTTATTCCATTTTAAAAACTGGTAAAGATGAGTGGGGGATAAGCTATCCCAGTATTTTTCGAGCATTTGGAGATTACAAACTTCCTGTATATATTTACTCAATCATTCCATTTATACAGATTTTTGGCCTTAACACTTTTTCAGTCAGAATACTTTCAGTTGTTGCAGGAACTTTATCAATTATTGGCACATATTACTTAACGAAAATTATTTTTATAAAATCTAAATCTAAAGATAATATTTCGCTCATGGCAGCATTTTTTGTAGCTTTCACACCGTGGAATATATTCTTATCAAGAGTTGCGGTTGAAGCAAATCTCGCATCTACATTGATAATTTGGGGTGTATATTTCTTTTTGGCTGGAATAAACAAAATCCAAAAAAATATCAAATCATATCAGCTACATTTATCAAGTCTGCTCCTGGGAATTTCAATGTTTACGTATAACAGTGCCAGAGTTTTTTCTCCTTTGATCTATGCAGTGCTTGTCATGATTTATTGGAAATATTGGGGATATAAAATCACAATCCCTTTCCATATTCCATATATTTCATCTAGATTATCAAAAATTAATAAAACAGTAAAAACTCCTATTTGTTATTGCCATCTATCAGCATTCGCACTGATGCTGTTTTTTGTACTTCTAACCGTATATCAAACACTTTACACACACGGTTCAACAGCAAGATTGACTAACATATCACTACTTGACCAAGGAGCAATTAATACCATAAATGAGTCACGTGGTAATTCTAACTATCCTGTTTTAATTAGCCGACTTTTACATAATAAAGTAACCTATGTAGCTCAAACTTCAGCTTCAGCATATTTATCATACTCTAACCCATTTTTTTGGTTTGGAGATGGCGGTAAACATTATCAATTTAGTTTGCCCAATTTTCCTTTATTACTTTGGATTAGCGCACCATTAGTCATTATAGGAATATTTTCTTTAATTAAAAAAAAGGGCAAGCCATTACTTATATTAACAGTTTGGCTTGCCCTTGCTCCTATACCGGCCAGTATAACCAGAGATAATCCCCATGCATTAAGAATCTTACTATTAACTCCAATCCCCCACATCCTATCTGCTGTGGGCTTTATGTATATATATATTCAAACAGGTAAAAACAAGATAAATTACTTATTTTTAGGGTTATTGATACTTATTTCGATACTTCAAATTAACATTTTTTGGAGAAGTTACACTACAACATACGCAAATAACTATGCTTGGGCATGGCAATCAGGAAGCAAAGATTTAGTTGAGTATATTAAATTAAATTATCAAGATTATGATCAAATATACATTACAAAAAAATATGGAGAGCCACATATCTTCTTTGCTTTTTATTGGCCTTGGGATGCCTCAGATTTTCAACAAAATAAACAATGGGAGTATCGAGATGCAGGAACAAAATATGCATGGTACTGGGTAAACAAAATAGATAAGATATCTTTCGTTAATGACTGGGAGATGCACAAGATTATTTGTACTCCGGGGAGTAAATGTATAAGAGTAGATATTTCGGATATAATACAGCCAGGTTGGGAAAATATTGATACGATTAAAGATTTTGCCGGTAAAGACATTTATATAATTTCAAAATCAAGCAATGAATAAAATTCACCATGTTATGGACTGGATATCAAGACATAAATGGGGAATAATTGTCACTCTTGTTGCTTTGATTGTTAGAACTTGGAATATAGATAAATTTCCGATGGAGTTCACACCAGATGAAGCTGCCCTTGGATATAATGCATATTCTTTGATCAAAACAGGACATGACGAAAATGGACAGTTTTTCCCAATAATATTCAAGTCATTTGGAGACTACAAACCAGGTCTTTATATCTACCTAACAATTCCTTGGATACTTATTGGAGACTTGACGATATCAATGGTTCGAATGACATCTGCAATATCTGGCACCTTGGCAGTGTTTTTCACCTATATAATCTTGCGTCTTATCAAAAATGAACTTCCATATGCATTTTTAAAGAAAAGGTTACCTATCTATGGTGCATTGATCCTGGCGCTTAATCCCTGGCACATTTTGTTTTCGCGTGGAGCATGGGAATCTAATGTCAACTTAACTATGATTTTATTTAGTATTGTATGTGTGCTTTATGCAGTTAAGAGAGGTTACTCGCATATGATTGTATTGGCTGGGTTAATTAGTGGACTCACATTAAGCATGTATCAGGGGGCCAAAATGTCAACGCCTTTAGTCGGTTTAGCTTTTATAATTGCTTATTATCAATCAATTAAGAGACGATTGTCGTTGGGATATGTAATACTAGCGCTTCTTGTTGCGATTGCTGTTTCAATGCCAATAGCCCAAAGCTTCCTTGATGGGCGAACCGGAAGACTTTCGGTATTTAGCATATTAAATTATCAAAGGCCAAGTGAATATATTCAAGAAAATATTTTGACTCCAACTAATTGGACTAATAATGATTGGCAATTCAAAATATTTGAAGGCGAATGGTTAGAGAAAACACGTAATGTTTATCAGCGATATGGGAGTGCACTCTCACCAAGATTCCTATTTATTGAAGGAGATTGGGAACATTCACATATGGCCACTCCATATCATGGTATGTTTTATTGGCTAGATTCAATTTTTCTAATTATCGGGATCCTCACAGCAATTCGCATCCAGAGTCGCTTCTGGAGATTTGTTTTAATTTGGCTATTGTTAGCTCCACTTCCTGCAGCCCTCTCTCGTGATCCCGTAAATGCAGTCAGGTCATTGCCGTTAATTGCTCCGCTGACCATGTTAATTGGGTTGGGATATTGCCAAACAATTAGATTAATCAAACTTAATTATCCTAAATTATACTACCCAAGTATTGCAGTATTTATCATAATTCAATTAATTTTATTTACTTATTTTGCTGATTTGCAAACCAAGGTTAGACCTATGAAATTGTCATTTAACAATTATTTTGGATACCAACAATTAGTAGAAGCAACAAAAAAATATAGCAGTCAAAACATCCCAATCGTGATGAGCCAAAGCTACGATCAGCCATATATTTATTTCCTGTTTTTTAACAAAATAGATCCCGTATTTACACAAAATAATATTAATCGCATAGATAATGAGTATGGCGATGTCGGGCTCGTAAGTTCTGTGGGTCAAAATTTCCAATTTAGAGATATTTATTGGGACGCTGATAAGATGACCAAGAATACAGTTTTTATTGGCAATCCAGTCACAACCATACACCCATCATCAAGTGATGAGAAAATGTATGATGTATCTGAAATAAAGGCTCCATCTGGAGAATCAATTTTCAGAATAGTCTACACAATTTAGTATGAAAAAATTATTGTTAATTATCATAATCATTTGCTCTCTTGCCATTAGAATTTATGGTATTTCTCAAACACCACAACTTAATGCTGATGAATCCGCTTTAGGTTATAACGCATATTCATTAATTCAGACTGGCAAAGATGAGTTTGGTACACGCTGGCCTTTTGTTTTTAGATCCTTCGATGATTATAAACCGGGCATATATGTATATCTTGCAATTCCCTTTATCGAAATTTTAGGCTTGAATGCACTCGCAGTTAGATTGCCGTCTCTAATTGCTGCTATTATTAGTATTTGGACAATTTATTATCTGGCTCAACGGATATTTGCAACTAGCAGGCATAAGGTAACCATAGGTTTAATCAGCAGTCTTATTCTTGCAATTATGCCATGGCATATTCAATTTTCTCGTGGTGCATGGGAAACCCAAGTTGCAACAACTTTCTTATTGATAGGTACATATTTCTTCCTACTTATTCCTAAGAAGAAAAAATATCTATTTTTCGGCTTACTAATGTACTTCCTCGCTTTGTACACATATCATTCAATGAGAGTATTAATCCCATTGTTTATTTTTTATTGGTCTATCAGATATCGAAGGATTTGGTTTAAATCTCCTGTTCTGACTCTTTCTGCTTTGGTTTTTAGTCTGTTAGCCAGCATTCCCTTAGGTTTACAAATTTTCAACAACACAGGCTTATCGAGAGCTCAAGGAGTTAGCATTTTTGCTGACAGTGGCCCTATTTGGAGAGCCAACGAAATTCGCAATTATCATTCAACTCCAAGTTCAATCTGGGTTAGAGCAGGTTATAATAAACCTGTACTATATTTAAATAAATTTTTTGCTAATTACATTGAACATTATTCACTAAAGTTTTTATTCTACGAAGGGGACGTAATTCAGCGAAATAAAGTGCCCGGCTTTGGGCAATTACTGTTCGTAAGTTTTATATTTTTCATAGCAGGAATTTGGTATTTAATAAGGCAAGTTCCCAAACGATGGTCTTTACTAGTTTTTTGGCTTCTCGTGTCACCAATCCCTTCTGCCTTGACCTTTCAATCTCCTCATGCAGTAAGAGCCTTTAGCCTGACTATCCCCTTAGCTTTAGTTATTGCTTATGGAATAGTGAACCTAGTATCTACAATCAAACAAAAAAAAGGCAAATTAGTCACTTCAACCGTAATCTTGATAATTACGAGTGTATATATTTGGGACTTTTCTCGTTATCTGGCTAATTATTACTTATTATTGCCTTATCATTATCCAGACGCGACACAAAATGGATTTAACCAGTTAGTCCCATGGGTTGAATCGGTCAAACAAGATTACGATAAAATAATCATTACAGATCAATACGATCAACCTTATATTTTATTCTTATTCTATTCTCAGTATCCTCCTGCATTATTTCAATCTCAAGCTAAGATTTCACCACAGGATAAGTATGGATTTGGAACCGTTCGTCAATATAGTAACTATGAATTCCATAAAATTAACTTTGATCAATTAAGTCAAACTGAACAAAAGACATTGCTTGTTGGCACTGAAACTGAAATTCCTTCCACTGCTAATGTTATCAATAATATATATGATAAATACGGTAGAATTATATTCAGAATAGCCCAGATAAATTAAATGAAAAATATACAACTATCTGTTACTTTGGCAACTTTTAATGAAGAAGCTAATTTAGCTAAATGTCTTGAATCAGTTCAAAATTTGGCTGATGAGATTATTATTGTTGATGGTCAATCAAGTGATAATACGGTAAAAGTAGCCAAAGAATTTGGAGCAATTGTTGAGATTTTACCAAATCAACCAAATTTCCATATCAATAAGCAACTCGCCAATGATAAAGCTAGAGGAAAGTGGGTTTTGCAACTAGATGCTGACGAAATAGTTGGCCCAGAGTTAGCAGGCGAAATTAAACAATTTCTTCAAGCTACCGATCAACAAAAAAACACATGGTCAATAAGTGCTCACAACGCAAAACTTTTTTCTCACCAACAGCAACAACTTGAAATACGAGATAATCATAAAATCGGCAAAGAAACTGGTGAAGTTGTAGCCTTTTTCATTCCCCGGCAGAATTTCTTCCTTAATTATCCGATGAGACACACTGGAGTATATCCTGATGGAGTAATCAGATTATTCAAGAATGGATTTGCGCATCTTCCAGCCAAAGATGTCCATGAGCAATACCATGTAGATGGTCGCGTGGGATGGCTTAATTATCCATTGCATCATTTTGACTCACCAACGTTTGATCGGTATTTAACCCGGAATGCCAGATACGCTTCGTTATTTGCTCAAGATCTAGCTAAACAAAAAGTTTCTTTAAGCTGGAGCTCAGCAATTTACTATATGTTTATTAAGCCTCTGCAGATATTTATATCTCTCTGGCTCAGACATGGTGGATACAAGGACGGATTTCCAGGCCTAGTATTCTCACTTTATTCCGGACTTACCTGGGCACAGGCCTATATAAAATACTGGGAAAAGAATTCTGCATAATTATCCTTGACGCCTTCGACATAAACCGTTCTATACTTACGCCAAGTATGATTTTACATTTAGATGCTGATGCATTTTTTGCAAGCTGTGAGCAAGCTGCAAATCCTAAATTGCAGGGCAAACCCGTTGTTGTAGGTGGAGAGCGAGGAGTCGTAACTGCAGCTTCTTATGAAGCTAAAGCATTAGGAGTTAAGCGTGGGATGCCAACGTGGCAACTTAAATATCAGTTTCCAAGTGTATTAATAGTTAATTCCAACTATCAGTCGTATGAAGAATACTCACTTCAAATTTTTCATATCCTTGAGCAAACAACTCCTTACATAGAGCCGTATTCAATTGACGAATCGTTCGCTGACGTTACAAGTATTGATCGTATGAGATCTCAATCATGGGAGAAGATTGCTCAAGAATTGCAACAAAAAGTCTGGGATGAAACCAAAGTGGGTGTTTCCATTGGTATAGCTCCAACCAAAGTACTCGCCAAAATTGCCTCTGGATGGCATAAACCTCGAGGAATAACTGTAATTAGAAACTCTCCCGAAATTCAAAAATTCCTCAAGCAAATACCAATCCAAGATGTTTGGGGTATAGGTTGGCAAACACAAAAAATAATGTTGAGCAGAAATATAAAAACAGCTTATGATTTTTACAGCCAATCTTTTAGATGGATTAAGCAGGCGTTTCCAGTTCCTTTCCAAAACATATATCAGGAATTACATGGAATCAAAGTGCTTCAGGTAGACTCTAAACCCAAAGAGACTTATGATTCAATAAGTAAAACTAGAACCTTTTATCCATACACAAATGATCCTGACAAACTTTTTTCATACTTAATTCGTAATTTGGATCGAGCATTAGAAAAGTGTCGTAAGTATCATTTACAAACATTAAAAATAACTATATATCTCAAAACACATGCTCAAAATGCAAACTTCAAATATTATTACTCTCAAACAAATTTAACTCGACCAACCAACTTACCACAGGATTTACTACCTTCGATTAGGCATCTTTTCCTTTCAGTTTACAAAAAAAATCTTGTGTACCGTGCAACGGGAGTAATCTTAAACAACTTAGTTTCTAGTAATTCCACACAACTTGAGCTGGGAGAATTAGGGAATAATCTCAATAACAAAATAAATTTAATTAAAATGGTTGATTTAATTAGAAATAAACACGGACACAAAAGCATATATTTAGGTAGTACATATCATGCCATGAAAACTATTGATCCGACCACAGAAAGAGTAGGACTAAAAGTAAAAGTGAGCTTTTAGTTTAATATTTCAAATCCCCAAACTATCACTTGACAAAACAGAGTGACAATTGGTACATTAGAAGCCGGTA
>CAYUGO010000019.1:0-14147 GCA_964444295.1 uncultured Gammaproteobacteria bacterium
TCAAGTTCATACTAGGTAAGTCCAAAGATTTTGTCAAGTTCAAATAGCCTAAGATATGGGTAGAATATCAACTTTGATATAATTGCAGGGTTATGAAGAGTAAAAGAAAAAACCCTCAGATAGTCACAATTGGAGGGGGAACTGGAGCTCCAACCATAATCAGATCACTAGTTTCTACCGGGTATAGCAATATCGTTGCAGTGACGACAGCAACAGATTCTGGGGGAAGATCAGGCATGGTTAGGACTGATGAACGAGATCGGGTTATTTCAATCGGCGACTGGGCAAATTGTTTGTTTGCTTTAATTGATAGCCAGACGGGTAAGAAAAATAATTTGCAAGCTTTCTTAGAATTGGCGTCATTTACAGATGGACGTAAGAGAAATTTAGGATATTCGATTTTCTATGGATTACTGGAAATGTACCAAAATGACTTTATTAAAGCGCAGAAACATTTGGCTCGAATGTTAGATATAGATTTTTGTGGGATATCTTTACCGGTATCGACTCAACCTACGAATTTGTTTTTCGAGACTAAGAATGGCAATGTATATAAAGGTGAACATGAACTGGATATTTATCAAATGTCCAAAGACACTGTGATTGGCGAATGGTTTGAACCAGAAATAAGCGTCCTTGCAGATGTAAGTGCTGCGATTATAGATGCTGATTACATAATTTATTGCCCGGGAAGTTTGTATGGTTCGCTATTGGCAAATTTTTTGCCCAAAGGAATGAAGAAAGCTCTGAGTAAAACAAAAGCAGTTAAGATTTTTGTTCCGAATCTAGTTTCTGATCGGAATCAAACTCACGATTATGATTTGGAGAAATATTTTGAGATTCTAGGGAAATATACATTGCTTGAAAAGCCGTTTGATGTTGCAATTTTGCCTTATTTATCAAGAAAATTGTTTGAAGAAACTTACCCTGAAATCAGCCAAAGATATGCCGATGAAAGCTCTCATGTCTTGGATTTGAAGCCTGATTCTGATTGGAGTGAAAAACATATGGAATTGAAAATTATAGAAGAAGATATCATGGTTATCACTCCACATTTAAGATTACGTCACGATCCGATGAAGTTGAGTAAATTGTGGCAAAATATATTAAAGTAAATTATGAGCTTTGTAGAAATACTAGGAGTGAAGATTAATAAAAGTAGTTATGATGAAGTACTTGGTTGGATTGAAAAACGGATTAAAAATCAAAATCAGGGGTGGATCGCAACTCCTAATCCGGAGATTATTTTGAAAGCTCAAGGTAGTGGAAAATTTAAGCAAATTATTAATAGCGCTGATTTGCGGATTAGCGACGGGATTGGAATATCGATTGCAGCTAGGTATTTGAATGAAATTGATGATAAAAAAACAAAAATAGGATTATGGATGAGGATTTGGATATGGAAAATGATTATTTTAGCAATGATATGGGATAAAAATTCAGTGGAGAAGATTTTGCCTCAAATAAGTGGAGATGAATTAGTTTTTAAATTGATTCCTATGGCAAAGGAAAAAAAGTGGAAAATATTTTTGTTAGGTGGGAAGCGACAGAATGCAAAGTTGGCTAAAGAAAAGATTGAAAAAAATTATGGAATTAAAGTCAAATCAAATTCAGGGGCTACACGTATCGAGAAAGAATCGGAAGTAGAAAATAAGGAAATAATTAATGAAATTAATGAATTCCAACCTGATATTCTTCTTGTTGCGTACGGGGCCCCGTATCAAGAGATCTGGATTAGTGAAAATTTAAAGAAACTAAAAACTTATGTAGCAATCGGCATAGGCGGAACTATCGATGATATAGCAAGTAATAACCAAACTCCCCAATGGCTGAGGAAGCGGGGCTTGCGATGGCTATGGAGAGTTATAAAAGAACCCAAGAGAATAGGTAGAATTTGGAAAGCGGTAGTTGTGTTTGGGTGGAGAATGGTAAGAAATTAATTTAGTCTTCAATATGAGAAATTGGGAATACATGAAATCCGCGCTCATTGGGGACTAGTTCAAAGTTCCCAGTTTTAAGCAATGTGCGGAGTTCATCCTGGCTCGTTGAGCGATAAGGGGCATCATCGTCTACTTCAAAGCGTCTGCCATCAGAATTATACAGAGTTGAACGTGGATCGGCATTAACCGCATACCCAGAGAAAGCTCCACCATTAATAAAAGAAATTCTAGCGATTTCAACACTTACTAATTTACTAGGATCGCGAATAAGGGCTTCTAGAGACCTTACAATAGGTGGTTTAGGGGAGTTTTGTTCTCGCATGCGATGTATTATACCAAAATGTTTTTTATATTGTGAATTGTCCTTGAGTATAAATTACCTTTTCACTCTCGTCATGAAGAATAGCCGTGATAGTTCGATCCGTAGTAGAAATAATATCCGTATGGACGGCAGAGTCATTAAAACCCATTTCATCCCAGGCGGTTGAAGAAACTTGGTCGTATGGCAATGTACATGTGTCCTTGTAGGCTTGTCCCAAAGCGATATGGGTGTTGCCCCGCTCCCCGCCTATGTTTTCGTCAAACAACGTATGAGCCATAAATTTGGTGATACGAGAAAAACGTGAATCTGTTAATGAAAATTCACCAATTTTATCAGCATTAGGAGTCTTGATCATTTGATGTAGAAGTTCCTCTCCTTGATCTGCATGAGATTCAATTACTCTACCCTGTTCAAATTTAAGTTTGATATTTGTTACTTTTTGGCCATGCATGTATAAAGGCTGATTGAAAGAAATATGACCTTGAGTTCCTCTCCAGTCGGGGGATGTGAAGATTTCAAAACTAGGGATATTACGACCACCTCCACCTAACCATTGGCGGTTAGCTCCGAGTGAAATATATAAATCAGTGTCTTTAGCCACGATATGTAATTTTTCAATTGATAAAGTATTTAATTTATTTCTGATTAGTTCTATTTTTGATTGTGTTTGTTGCCAGGCATTTACTGGGTCATCTTGATCTAGCAAGCAGCCATTAACTATCTGTTGCCAATAGTCTGTCAGTGACAAACCAGCCTCTTGTGCCATAGCTGGTGTTCCAAACAGTGCCAAAGTCCAAGTAAACTTACCCTCATATTCTTTGGCTTGACGCCATTCCATGTATGGTTTGAAGGCTTGTTGTCGGGTCATAATTTTGGCGGGATCTACTGTTTTAAGTCGGTGGGGATCAGCATCTGCCAAAATAGTTAAGAAATGATCGCACTGATCTAGTAGCCCACGATAATATTTGTCGGGGAAAAAAGATACTTGTTGGTTATTAGAATTATTGAAAAAAGTCAGGTCAGTTTGAAGATTGGGTTGAACAAAATCTGGAATAAAATTAATAATGTAATTAGCATTAGCCTGAAGAACAGCTTTTTGGAGATGGGGGAGGAAAAGATGAGCACTGGATGGAACATTAAGAAGTACAACTTCTTGAGGTTTGATTCCTTGTCCACTGTTGAGGGCAAAGTTGACTAAAACATTTGCATATTTCGATAGAATTTCGTCAGAAACAAAGTCCATATCGGCAGTCTAACATAAAATATTAATTGATTTCTGATATTCTCATAGGAAGATGAAAAAAATATTTATTAGTCTATTGCTCATTGGTTTTTTAAAAAGTGTTTTATTAGCTCATCTAATTCCTCCGTGGAATTCAGAAGATGAATTACACCATTGGGGTTATGCAGATGCGCTGTGGCGAAATAATACAGTTTTATTAAATGAAGATCAGGAATATCTGTCTCAGGGGGCGTTAGACTTTTATACAGAAACTAACGGAAAAACATTGAAGAAAGACGAATTAATAAAGATTGATAGCGAAGTTAGAGATAGGCGCCTTGAGGTTTCATCAACGCACCACTTAAGTACAACTTATCAACCACCTTTATATTATTTGCCAATTAGTTGGTTATGGAGATTCATCGGAAACGATAGTATTTTGAGTAGTTTATATTGGGCCAGAGCAACAAGTGCTGTGTGGTATGTGTTAACTCTTGGAGGTTTGTGGAAATTATCTGGGGTGTTAAGGGTTCGTTGGAAATATCAAGTTCTAACTCTAATAGTTGGATTAGGATGGCCACAATTCTCATTCTTAGGATCAGTGGTTAATCCACATATTGCCGAGATATGTCTGTTTACATGGGGTACTTTTCTTTTGGTTCAAGCAATTAAATTAAAATTTACATGGAAAATTAGTCTGTTTGTCGGATTGAATTTGCTGGGCTTGATGTTACTTAAACATACTTCAATCATTTATGCAATTTTAGTGGGAGGAGCAATTCTCTGGAGCTGGAGGAAAAACCTGTTAACAATTAAAGAAACATTAATCAGACTGGGATATTTTGGATTAATTGGCATAATCGGATTATATCCATACAAACTGATTAACGAGAATAATGTTTATTTGAGTTATCGTGATGATTTGCTACCTTTATCGATAAGTAATTATTTACTTGATACTTGGAATAGTCAGAAAGAATGGTTGTTAGAAGGTTTTTGGGAAGTGAGAGTGTCTTCGGTGTTCGGAGCTGGATCACCATGGATAATTATTGGCGTGGTTTTGATGGTTGTCTCATTGATTGGAGTAGGTATGAAAATTTATAAGAAGAAATCATGCAGCGATGAATTATATGTTTTAGCAATTGGGTTCGTGGGGGCGGGATTATTAAATCTAATGCTATTGTATTGGGGGTATTTAAACACAACAACCCAAGGAGTAACTTGGCTTAAGGGACGTTATTGGCTCTCTGCAATCCCGATGTATCTAATCATTGCAAGATATGGACTTGCTCAAGTTATAAGAGGAAAAGAGTATCGAAAACTATTTAGTTTATTAGTATTTCTCTGGATTCTTAGTTATCAGGTTGTATCTTGGATTACATTATTAATTTCATTTTATCTTTTGCGATTATTATGAAAATAAGAAATTTTTTAATTAGATCTGGTTTAATTTTGGTTTTTTTGACCTTGGCTATATTTTTATCTGCATGGAAATTAGTGTGGAATGACCTGCCTCAAGTTTATCCGATAAGTTATCCATTAGTCAGCAATACTGAATTGATACCTGGAGACACCCTCGTTCAAGAATTCAAAACTTTGAGCCAAGGTTTTATAGAATTATCGATACCACTAAAAATGGAACAAGAATCAAATTTATTAGTTTCGATTAATCAAATCGACGGTCCTAGTTATAGTGTAGAAATTAAACCAATTACGAGAGGAAAGACTATAATGTATACAATTAACTGGCCAAATACGTTATGGAAGAAAAATAGAAGTGTTTATCTTACACTGTCAGTTCCGCCAAATTCTGAGAAAATTGGTATTGGATTACACAAGCATTTTGTATTTGATCTAAGGAAATTCTCTGGCAAGGCAGAAATAAACGGTATCGGGATTCCTAATAATTTAGAATTTTTACCGCATTATAGTGATATAAACGAACCAATTCTTGCAGGCAGGTACGTCAATCCATTGGAACTAACTTATTTGTTAATTTATGGGAATATATTTCAAGATAGATTTCTGTTTCTATTGAGTATTGGAATTGTGGGATGTTCTGTGTATCAACTTTATAAAATTGAAGTAAGTAATAAATACTTGTTTGTTGCCATTTGTCTTATGATTTTGTTAGGAGTGTTTTTCTAGTCTCTAGTGACCATATTCCAAATATAAGGATTTTTGTGTAGGACTGTGTAGTCAAACCAGCCCAAGAAACGGCTAATTATTTCTAGCATCACTAATTTGGTACTAGGAATAATATCTTGAGGATGGGTCATAAGATGGGTTTTGATGATATTTGCTGTGGAGGTGGTTTTGAGGGTAGACACTTGATAATGGTAGCGTTCCTGAACCCAAAGATGACCCGCGTAGACTCGACGTCGTTGTTTGATGAAATCTGATATATTTTTGGGTCCGCGATTATAGACAATTGAGCGGGGTGCATAAACGACTTTAAAACCGATCAGATGGAGCATAACCTCGATAGTAGCCTCATCAACAGCTGATTCGCGAGGAATGGATTTGAGAACTTTACGGAAAGCAATCATTTCACCGCATTTTGGATTGTGAAGCGACACTAAATGATGGAAATGCCAAAGGAGTTTGATTTCTTTCCCTAGAGGATTGTTCTGAGTATTTAGGGGTAAGGGACGGCAACCAACCATGCCCACATCTTCCTGAAGGAAAGGCAAACCGATTTCTTCGATAGCTCGGGTATGGAGGCGCAAATCTCCACTTATAATAGCCAAGACATTAGATTTGGACCTGTCCATAAACTCATTAATGGCGGCTGATTTGCCCTCTCGTTTGAGTTGCACAACCAATTGGATGTGCTTATGTTTACGGACATACTGACGTACGATTTCATTAGTACGATCAAAACTACCAGAAGAAATGACTATTATTTCTTTGATTTGAACATAGTCGAGTTTTTGTTTGAGTAATGAATCTAGAACCTTGCCGATATTTCGAGCTTCATTGTAAGCAAAAACTCCAACGGACATTGAGATAATTCTCTTAGACATGTATTCTTTAGGTTGTAACATAAATAATATCGGCAGTCGAGAATTATCGATGTTCAAAATGTAAGGGTTAATAAAACTAACTTTGTGTTATATGAAAAAACAATTAGCTCAACCAATGGCAGAACCGTATATTGATGAACGAGTAATTGATTATTTGAACGGAATAGCAAAAAATGCACAAATCCTTGATATTGCTTCGGGACAAGGATATTTGAGTGAAAGACTTAGTTGGGTAGGTTATAAAAATATTTTTACTGCCGACATTAATAATCAAAATTTTAGATTAGATAAGGAAAAATTTAATTTTAGAAAGATTGATGCTAATGATGACCTTCCATATAAGGATAAATTTTTCGATGTGGTAATTTCTTGCGAAACTATTGAACATCTTGAAAATCCGAAACAATTTATTGAAGAAATATATAGAATACTAAAACCTGGGGGATCGTTTATATTATCAACCCCTAGTGTAGAAGGAATTATTTCGCGACTATATTTTTTGTTTATGGGAAAACTAGCTTTTCATACTAAAAACGATTATGAACTTAGTGGTCATATTGCAATTCTTCCCAGTTGGTTATTAATCAGATTTATTAATAGTGCTGGGTTTAAAGAAGAAGCTCGTACTTATAATGCATTTTATTTGCCAATTTTAAAATTACGTTTTACACAAAGTTTTTTCTTAAACCGATTTTTTGGGTGGATTGCTATACATAAATTTGTTAAAGACTAATGAATTCGTTCGGAGAAGATAATTTTTTGCCGATTTTGTAAATGGCTATCCATTTACCGTTCTGGGCGAATTTATTAATCAATTTGTGTTCATGCCATATTAATGCGTTACCACAATATTGTTGAACGGGAGAATAGAGATGGAAGTATACTAACTGCTCTTGTTCTGTATTAGAAAAATCGGTATTTTGTCTGCATTCACTAAATTGAAGTGGTGTGTTTATATATCCTTGAAAAGGTTGAGTTAGTTGTTGGTTTTCGGGGAAAGCTCCGTAAATATGCGCATTGGGATATTCTTGAGATAAGAAACTAGCTGATTGCTGGCTAATGGTTATCATATCAATGACTCCTAAATCGTCTGGTGGGCTGAATATAAATGTTTGATTAGGCTCATTAACTTTGGGATGAATTGCTGAATATGAAACTGATAAATGTATTCCTAAAACAATAATTGTAATAATTAATTGCTTTGATAATGAATAACGTCTGAATGGAAGTTGGAAAAGGTAGAAAATTGATAAGACATAAAAAGGGCTAGCGATAATTCCATAACGCAATGCAAATTCCCCTATGTAAGAAAAAAATAAGATTGCACTTACCAAAATTGTAATTGACATTAGAAAAACTGGATTAGAAAATTTTGGAAACTTGGTTTTGGTAAATTGCACAAATATTAATGACCCAATGGCCATTAAGGTTATAAATCCACGAGATTGAGCAAACATTATTTGTTTGATAATAAAAACCAACGATTGCCAAAAAATTGCGGGAGTTAAAGGACGGATCTGACGACCAGGCTCAACTAATAACCAACCTGTGATCAAGTTGTGATAGATCAAATAAATAACCCAGACAATAACAGGAAGCAAAAGATAAAATATTAATTTAAACTTTTTTGTGGAAATAAAAGCATTAGTTGCCAACCAAAAATATAGAATTAATCCTGGGATTATTAACAGTGCCGTTTCTTTGGTTAGAACCGCGCAAACCAATAACAAACTCATGACTAGTTGCCGGTTGTAAACTGATGCAGCTACACTGGCAGTGGCTAATGCAGCCGTTGGTAGATCGATATATATATTGTAGTACTCAGCCAAAATATAAGGTAATGCAGCAACTGTCAGGGTGGGAGCTAATGGAAAAATAATTGCCATTTTTTTGGCAATAAGGTAAGTAGAATAAAGTAAAATTGGGAAAAATGGCCACATAATTAAATGTGAAGTTAGCTGTGTTTGACCAAATATTCGCCACGCAATGGCTAAAGAAGTCATGAGAAATGGAGGATGAGCAAAATTGGAATGGTTTGCGATCCAAGGTTGGAAGTTATTGTGAAACAAATCATTGGCTGCATTTATAACAAAGCCCGAACTGTCCCAAAAATATGGCAAATTCCTTGATGGCCACCAAATGAATAAAGAAAGAATAATAATGAAGATAAAAACCAGAGGATCAGCGTATTTTCTTATAATTAACATAAAACAGTAATTGTTATTACTTTACCAGTAGATAAGTTTAATTCAAACTGATAGGTACTCTATATCGTGGAAATTGAAAATTTGACTGCGGGCACTAAAACTTAATGCATGTTTTGGATATTTGTAATTATTAAATGGTACAATTGTGCCTGGTTCAAACATATATTGCCGGATCGTCTAATGGCAGGACGCAGCGCTCTGAACGCTGTTATCTGGGTTCAAATCCTAGTCCGGCAGCAAATTTATGGTAGCTCCAGTGTATGATGTCAGAACTTTTTGTTACACTGCTACCATGATTGAAATTCATCCTTTTGGAAATTTTGTTCCTCTTAATGCACAATATTTGATTCTAGGAAGTTTTACTGGTCAAAGATCTGAAGAAGATATTAAAAATGGATATGACTGGTTTTATGGAACTAAACGTAATCTTTTTTGGCCAATTATCAGAGAGGTATATGATATTCAGCTTATTTCTAAAAAAGATAAGCAATCATTATTTAACAGATTAGGAATAGCTATTACAGATATTATCCTTTCGTGCGAACGAAAATCAGCCAGTAATTTGGATATGAATTTAACCAATATTGTTTTGAATGATGAAGTCCCGAATATTTTTAAGAAACAAAAAATTAAAAAGGTATTTTTCTCTAGTAAATTTGTAGAAAAATTATTTAGAAAGCACTTTAAAACGCTTGTTACAGAATATCCAGAAATAGAACTTATTACTTTACCGTCACCATCACCGAGATATGCAGCTATGAGCAGATCACAAAAAATCGAATGTTATAAAGAATTATTTCCTACATTGAAACAACTTCAATAACTTCCTACATAGTCAACCAATACCAGCTGCAAAATAAATAGACGCCTAATAGTAGTTTATTATATAACGATTATTTAACTTAAGTATTTCTTGAAGTGTTTGTGTAAGCTCTGCTAAGGGCAGCACATTGCCTCATGATAAACTATAAAAAACATGTCAATACGGGATAGAATAAGGAGAATTAAACACCTTCAACATAAATACTTTATATGTGTTTTAGAATATCCAATAAATATTAAAAATATTGCTACTGCTATGAGGAATATTTCAGCCTTCGGGGTGGAAAAACTGTATGTTGTTGGTGGTCCTAAAATTGTTCAAAAGTTTAAATCCGCCAGGGATAGCAATAGCCTTAAAAATTTGAGTGTTGGAGCAAATAAATGGGTATTTGTCAAACATTTTGAAAACACATCCAACTGTATTGCTCATCTACGAAAGAATCTTTATACCATTGCAGTAACGTCGTCCCACCAGAAGGGAAACAAGAATATCAATTTGTATGAAGCAGATTTTACTCAAAAACGTCTGGCTGTTTTTTTTGGGAATGAATCCAAAGGTGTGTCAGAAGATGCGGTTAACAATTCTGACATTTGTATCCAGATTCCCATGGGAGGTGTTGTTGAGAGTTTGAATCTGGGAACAAGTACGGGAATTGTATTAAGTTACATCGGATACCAAAGATTAAAATTCATTTATGCCCATCACAAAGTCCGATTTAAACCGAAGGGAATGGCTCACCTTAAGATGACAACTTGGGATAAATTTATTGAAAGGAAAGATTAAATTCGTAAAGATTATCTGAGAACCTGTCGTTGGCTTAAATGATAGAATTTCTCTAAGAGTTTGTGTAAGCTCACCTAAAGGCAGCAAGAGTCCTTATAGTTACTAGCTGTTTGAATGCGTTGTCAATTTTGCATACTCTTCTGATGCAATTTTAGTCACCTCTTCATAACTTAACTGCTTACCAGATTTTCTAGCAATCAATATTTTTAACTTAAGTTCAAAAATACTTGAAGACTCAGTAGATAATAATTCGTCTATGTCTTTTTCGTTCTCTGTTCCAAATTGTTTAATCAACTCTTCTTTAACATCTATACTTTCTGATTTTCCTGTTCTAAGTCTAACAGTTTCTTCAAGAACAACTTGTATAGAACGACCAGCTTTTACTTCTTTTAATAGATCATATACTCCTTGATAACGATTGTCTTCGGTATAATAATTCCAGCTGTCAGCTAAATGTTGTTCTACTTGATCCTCTGTCCATCCATTCTTTTCTCCAAGATAGGTTTTAAGAAGTTTAATATCTATTCCCCATTTAATCTCTCTTTCTCTTAGGGTACCTTCATCATTTAAACCAGGATTAACAAGTCCATTCATTTTTTCAAAAATCATTTCCTCAGGTGTCTGAACATGATATAGCTTGTCGCCTATTTGTACTTCTCTCCAAGAAAAATGTTCTAACTCTCGCCTTCCCATTAGATCAACCATTTGGTTATTTTGACCAACCTTACCTCTCTGCAATGCCTGAGTTTGTTCATCCCAATTAAAATCTGACATTGTTATCGAAAGGTCCTCAGGATGTACCCCGATATCATAATCGTTTTTTCCACCACTTATCCTTTGGTCAACAAGAGTAAAACGTTCATTATCCTGTCTTACCTCATTAAGTGATAAATACAATCCCATGCTTCCCAAAATCACAAATTTATTGGCAGTATTATTAGCAACGGTGTCGCCTACTTGTGTTAATTGTCTTAATACTACTTCCATCTTATCTTCCGTACCATTTTCAATATCATGACTTATTGATGAAATCTTATCTGGGAGACTGGCACCCGCTCTCAATTCATCAGAAGTATATGAGGCTAGTTCTTGGTTGCCCACCATATTTTCTGACTCTCGGTCAAGATACTGTGTTTCGGATTTATCATCAGTATCATCAAAATATATTTCTCGACGCTCATACTTACCAAGTAAATGCTTCATTGTGTCAATTTCCGATTTCGCCAAATCAACCAATTCTTCCTTAACTTCACCTTTCGCAATATCTTCTTCATATATTTGTATCCATTCTCTTGCTCCTTGAACATCATCATTAGCAATAAATCCTAAACATTTTGTAACTCTATTGGGATTATCAGGTGTAAGGTGTTGAATCGACTGTTGATATTCAGATTGTGCCAACCGACGATCGTGATCTCTAAACATTGCCACCGATATTTGATGATGGTGATACATATGAAGTATTAAATGAACATCTTCTTGTTGATTTTCTGATAATCTACTTATATCTATCCCTTCAAGTTGGCTTACTACTGGTTGAAGTTGTGCAGCTCCCCAATCATCTTGCTCAGAATACTCCTGATCTAAATCCATAAATCTCAACGCCATTCGATCGGGTGTTGTTTCTAGAATTCTGCACGCATTATCTATACCTCCCTGTGGATCAATACTCTGAAGTTCCTGTTTATCGTTAAAATCATTACCTAAAGTTGGTTCTTTTTCAATACACTCATCACTCATATGTTAAATTGTAGCGATTCTGTTAGAGTTTTCAAAACACAGGGGCATAACCAGAATAAGTTGAACAGAATATATATGAATTAATTACAGTCAAGTTCAAGTTAATTATGCAAGTGAAGTGCCCCAAATTCCGTTTAGATGTGATTAGATATATTAACTAAAATTTAATAAACCTTCCAGAGTTTGTGTAAGCGCACATAATGGCAGCTCATAAATACAGAAAGACGAAAAATTCTGCTTAAACTTACGTGCCCACTACCAACTGATAATACCCCTCGTTATTTCTTACCAATAGCTGAAAGTGTATTGGATTTTTTTACATCAGGAGATTCAAGCAAACACCTAGTGACAGTACACCCGGAAACTCCACTTGAAGATATTCGCAAATTACTTTTAAACGCAGATTGGATACCAGGAATAAATATCGACAAAGAGGGGAACATGCATTCAACACGATCTCGAGTGGCTGTCAGATCAGAATTACCAGCGATAGCAGTCGAAATGGGATGTGTAAAATTATTAGAAAATACACTGGCAACAATTAGTCCGGGTATCTCTATAACAATTACAGGTCGGGAAGGATCGCATAAAATAGCACAACAGATTGTCGAAAGAGCTTATAATGGTTCAGGTTGGCAATTGCCATCAACAAGAGATTTAGGAATAGATTATTCTAAATAAGAAACTTTGCATAAGCAGCATCTTTAGTACGGATATTTACAATATTAAATTTTAGATTAAGGCAGGATAAGTAATTAGAAAATCGGTGGAATTATAAGAAAGGATTTCGTAAAGAGTTCGTGTAAGCTCTCCTATAGGCAGCTAGGTATTTAGCTTCAAAAATGGTATAAATAATGTATTAGCAACAGCACAAGGAGGTCATAACTATGTTAACTTGGGACGAAGAAGACTATCTAAACAAAATTTCAGAAGACAAAATAGTCAACATAAAACCATATAACATACGAATTAAAGAGATCGCCGATAAGATAAATCAAATAATTTTATCAGCTGTTCCTGGTCTGGAGATTAGGCATCTGGGAGCATCTGCGTTAGAAATTTCTGGTCAAGGTGATATTGATATTTACATATTCTGTCAGCCTATGGATTTTGATAAATACATATGTTCTCTTGTAGGTGTTTTTGGTGAGCCGAAAAGTAAAAAATCAGACTCAGTTGTATGGAAGTTAATCAAGGAAAGTTACGAAGTCGAAATATATTTAACTGATCCCTCTTCAGAACCAATGCAACGACAAATTACGATATTCGAAGCACTTAAGAAAGATAAAAAATTATTAGATAAATACGAGAAAATAAAAGAAGAGATGAATGGAAAATCATTTCGTGAATACCAAAAAAGAAAATACGAGTTTTATCACAAAATAATAGACTAGACGAAATTCTAATTTCAATCAAATTAGCTAACAATGGTGCCTCTTTGGGCCGGATCAGATTTGCAATCTGATTCGAATAGTTCATTGGAATGTGGTTACTGTATGCACAAGACCTCGATTCTAGTGACGCAAATAAAAAGTATGGTTCATCCGTCAGAGATGGATGAACTGACTCGGCTGAGTCATTATTGATCTTCCTCTCGAAGGAAAGCTGACTGGGTGGTTATTGAGTGCTTTTCTCTCCAAAAACGATGACCCAGTTAGGCTTATCTGAAACAATTCCTGTTAATGCTTCATCTGTAATGATTTCACAATAAATAATTTTTAAACCTGCATTTATAAAGCACTTCTTTAATTCGACTTCTGAGTAGCAACTAAATAATCTTTCACCATTTTGATCAGAAACCATTTTCTATTCATCTCCTTCTTTTTCCGAGGCAAAAAGCAAACCAGCAGGTTTTAATACTCTTCGAAATTCTAACAATAATGTTGGTAACTCAACTTTGGAAATATTTAACATCGAAGCGCATGTCCAAATACCGTCATAGTATTCATCAGGTTTCTCAATTTTTACAAAATTACCAACATAGAAGTTTATATTTAAAAATGAAATATCGCATTGGCTAATTGCTTCTTCTGAATAATCTATCCCTTCAATATCTAAATTGTTTCGTAAAAAAAGGAATGTCC
>CAYUGO010000020.1:0-13966 GCA_964444295.1 uncultured Gammaproteobacteria bacterium
GTGCGTGACTTTAGCAAGCAAATACTAGCATTACTTGAACCTCACCATCGGTTGCAACAGATTCCGCTTAATACTATTTTTGAAACAGGATTTAATGACCACGGGCCAACTCACATTGAGCGAGTCACCAAACAAACAATGGCCTGTCTTGAAGCTGCAATAGCTAGTGATGAGGATATTCGGATTGGAATACTTGCTTGTGCTTGTCATGATATTGGAAACATGATTGATCGTAAAACACATCATATTTGGAGTGCAAGGATTTTGAATCAAATCATATCATTTGGGAAGTATAAAAAAATATTTGAAGAAACAAAAAAGGCTATATTCTTCCATGAAGAGAAATCACATCTTGAATCAGACAATATTGAGACACTGAGCAAAAGTGCCTTGGCTTTGATAATGGCTGACAAAACTGATGTTTCTTATTTGAGAGTTCATCCTGTTAGTGATCAAAAAGCTGCACTTAAAGATATGCACGTAATTGTGAATTTTATGGTCGATTCAACAGAGCTTGGGTTTAGACAGACAAAAACTGTATGGAAGTTGATTTTTACTCCAAATGCGGCAAGAGTCAGTGGACTATTTAGCGAGTTGTTGAAACATGGAGAAAGAAAATTCGTACCTGAAGAGTGGCAGCGGATATACCGTGAAGAGAACGTAGAGTATTTGTTTATGTTTTATGCAAAAATCCTGTCTTTGTATCTAGACAGAATTAAGTTAGCAATTGATGCAAACTTTGCACTTCTGCCCACAATTGATAGGTTCCAATTCGTAGTTCAAGATCCCGAACGAAGAATTGAAATAAGGCGAGAATTCTTGCGAGATACGGCAAGTTTGCAAATTGATCAGCTGAAGAGAAATTTAAATAAAAATTCTCATAATGAGTAGTTGAAACCAAAGAAATCTGATACTCATAAGGTATAATCAGGATTATGGTTGCAGATAAATACAGTGCGGTGTGGGTATCTCATTCTTCCATTCGTGATTTCTTGAGCTGTCCGAGGGCGTATTACTTACGAAATGTTTATAAGGATCCCAACACAGGACACAAGATAACGCTCATGGCGCCAGCGCTTGCTTTGGGTCAGGCAGTGCATGAAGTAATAGAATCATTATCGATATTGCCTACCAACAAAAGATTTGATACACCATTGTTGGATATTTATGAGAAAAACTGGTCAAAATACACAGGGATGTTAGGCGGTTTTTTTGATCAGGAAACTGAGCAAAAATATAAAAATAGAGGTAGAGAGATGTTGGCTAAGGTTCAAAAAAATCCTGGTCCACTCAAAAATCTAGCAGTAAAAATTAATATGGATCTGCCAAATTTTTGGCTGTCTGAAGAGGATGGAATTATTCTTTGTGGAAAAATTGACTGGCTTGAATATTACAAAGACACAGACAGTGTTCATGTAATTGATTTCAAAACCAGCAAGCAACACGAGGATCCAGATTCATTGCAATTACCCATATATCACTTGTTAGTTCATTATTGCCAGAACCGTAAAGTAAGCGGGGCAAGCTATTGGTATTTGGAATTAAGCGATGAACTAATCCCCAAAACATTACCACCTCTTGATGAGTGCCATGAGCAGGTATTAAGTATCGCTCGTAAGATAAAACTTGCAAGGCAATTGAAAAAATTTGAGTGTCCTAACGGTGAGGAAATGTGCAGGGCTTGTCGGGATCTTGAAAAAATTGTCCAAGGCAAAGCTAAATATGTGGGCACAAATGACTATAAAGTAGATATGTATGTAATTAATCACCAAGATGAGAGTGACGAAAGTGATAGTTTTATCCTCTAAATTGTAACAATGGAAAAAAGCAAAAAAAACAAATCAGTTACTGTGCATATGATGGTCAAAAATGAAGATCAGTTTATCTGGTATGCAATCCAGTCTGTCTTACCATACGTTGATAAAATTATTATTACTGATACTGGGTCTAGTGACAAAACTCTGCCGATAGTTTCATTAATTAAATCAGATAAAATAATACTGAAGAAGCTTGAGACAAATGATAGAAAAGAACTTATTGATATACGTAATCAAAACATCGCTGACACCAATACTGACTGGATATTGTTAGTAGATGGAGACGAGGTGTGGGGTAAAATAAATATCAAAAAATTAATTAAAGCAATAAATGAAGCGACAGCGAACGTCTATGGGATTGTTAACGAAACCCGCAACTGTGTTGGCGATATATATCATTATCAAAATCATCATGCCGGTAAATACAAGATACTTGGCAAAACTGGTCACTATACAATTCGGGCAATAAGGAATGTAAGAGGATTAGCAGTTGAGGGAGCATATCCAAATGAAAAATATGTAATAAATGGAAACGGTATTCAAAATCTAAATCGTAATTTGATAACTTGCGATACTTGGTATTTGCACGCTACTCACTTACAACGCAGTAGTGACTATGTGGCCAGCCAAAATACTGTTGATCGATTAAATAAATTTAAGCTTGAATTAGGGATTAAATTCGAAGAAAATGAAATTCCTGAAGTTTTTGCAATTAACGATATTCCCCCGGCAATTCCCAGACCTCAAGATCATAGAATTGAAGGTGCACGTAAAATAATTGCCTGGATAATTAGTTTGATGAAAAATATTAAAAGAACTCTTGTATAAGGTGTGGTTTTTGACTTAACTTTGTGACGCTAACGTGAGAAAATGATTACAAGGTGAAAATTGCAATTTTAAATATTTATTCTGGTTTGGTTAATCGTGGAGCTGAGACAGTGGCTCAGGCTTTGGCTACAAGGTGGGCGAAGGACAATGATGTAACAATATTTTGCGGGGGATCATTGACCAAGACTAATTATAAAGTCCAAATAATTCCTGGTGTTGGGGTCAAACAACCACAGCCAAATAATAATTTAGGGAGCAAAATATCACATTGGTTGTATCGTGATGAGCATAGCCAACAAATCCGTGAATTTACATATCGGTGTCTTGATCAACTCGTCAAAATTGAACCAAATATAATACTTGTGTTTAACGGGAGTGAACAGATTAGAGTTCTGCAGACCAAAAGTAAGCTTAAGCAATCAATTGTTGCAGGAATGCATGGACAAACTGAGAGTAGAAAGTGGAAACTTGCAGGCAGAGAAAACACCAGGATGATTAGCCTGGCGCCAAGAGGGATTGTGGCTCTCAATGAAGTACAGTATGAATTACTGAAAAATACAGCAAATAAAAGAACCAAAATCATAAAAATTTCTAACGGGGTTGATTTGGACTTCTTCAACCCCAAGGCAGATAAGACACGGTTGTCTCTTCAACCACCTGTAGTACTTTGTGTTGCTGGATTACAAACTTACAAACGAGTTGAATTATTAATTAAGGCAGTTGCCAAGACTAATTTTAGTTTGATAATTCTTGGAGACGGACCATTACGTGATGAACTGATGATGATCGGAACTAAGTTGTTAGGTAGAAGCAGGTTTGAGATACTTACGGTAAATCATGATTTGATACCAGGGATTTATACTGCAGCAAATGTTTTTTCGTTGCCTTCAATGTCGATAGAAGCTTTTGGGGTTGCATATCTTGAAGCGATGGCTTGCAATTTACCAATAGTTGCACCTGATGATAGAGTTCGCAGATCAATAATTGGTGAAGCTGGAATATTTACTGACGTAACTAATGCAAAACTATATGGAGAGATGTTAACCAAAGCATATAATATGTCATGGAATGATATTCCTAGAAATCAAGCAAAGAAATATGATTGGGATATAATCTCACAAGAATATTTAGAATTTTTTAATGAGTTGATATGAGGAGTATGTGATTTGGGATAAATGGGATAATTTGATAAAATAAAGTTACTCTATGGCAACAAATGAAACTAAAAAGATGGATCATAATCAAACCGTATCAGTAGGTGGGGTGTTGATCCATGAAGATAAAGTATTAGTGGTCAAAAAAGATGACAAATATGTATTGCCACAAGGACAAGTAGACTATGGTGAGCATCCTCAGGAATCTGTTACCAAGCATTTCCTGGAAATAACTGGGCTATTAGTTGAAGCTTTTGTCCCTTTCCGAACGTCATCAAAAATTGATCATCAAGGAACTCACATTGTAGAAATCCTCTACTTAGTTGACCTTATTGATACTGATGACACAATTGTAACCTTGTCTGATGCGTATGAGGAATCTGTATGGGTTAGTGATGGAGATATTGCCGAATATGTCTCGGAAGAAGATGAAGAAACTGCAGTTGCAGTTAAAATCGCGTTTGAGTTATATCAAGACTGGAACAAACAATTAAATTAACTTCAAACAATATAATTGTGATACGCTAGTTGCAAATGATTATCTCAGTAATAATTGCTGCATATAACGAGGGTAAGTATATTTCTAGAGCCTTGGCTTCATTAAACAAGCAACAACTTGATCACGGTGATAATTTGGAGATTATTGTGATTGACGATGGATCTAGTGATGATACGAGTTCCAAAGCCAAAAAATATCCAAATGTTAAGTTGTTGCATCAGAATCATAAAGGTGCTGCGTTATCTCGCAACTTAGGAATTAAATATGCCCGAGGTGAAATTGTAGTTCTGCTTGATGCGGATATGGAATTTGTGTCTAATTTTGTGGCTAACTTAATTCGTCCAATTAAAGAGGGCAAAGTTAGGGGGACTTTTAGTAGAAAGGAATTTGTGGCAAATTGGAAAAATTGGGTAGCAAGAAGCTGGAATTGGGATAATAATTTGCCGGCACAAATGAGGTTGCCGGCCGATGCCCCAGAGTTAGGAAGTGACTTTCGTGCGATACTTAAAAGTGAGTTTCTAAGAGTAAATGGATTTGATGATATTGGGTATAACGATTCATGGACTTTGGCCAAAAAATTAGGATACCAACCAGTAGATGCTAAAGATGCTATTTTTTATCATCACAATGTATCTAGTTTGGCAGAAGCTTACAATCATGCAAAATGGGTGAGCAAGAGACAATATAAGTTAGGGAATTGGGGTAAAATCGTTGCCTTATCTCGTGTAAGCTTGCCTATGTCAATTGCTATCGGTCTTTATAAATCTATTATGCATATTGAACCTAGATTCTTGGTTTATAAAATTGTTTGGGATCTAGGATTAACATTTGGGATGATAGATATGTGGATTAGTGGCAAGACATCCAAGTAAAATAAATATTAATGAAAATCGCAATCGATGTATCAAGTGTTGTATATGGAACTGGAGTTTCTGTATATGCAAAGGAATTGATAAAGGCTTTAGTTAATTTAAAAACAAAAAATGAGTTCCTGTTATTTGCGGGGACATTAAGGCAAAGGAGATGGTATCAAAATTGGTTTGAAGAAATGAATTTGCCAGATAATTTTGAATTAAAAGTTATTCCGCTTTCGCCAAGATTGCAACTAACATTATGGAATGATGTGAAATTGACAAAACTAGAATGGTTTATTGGGAAATTTGATGTTTACCATAGCCTTGATTGGAGCTTAGCGCCAACAGACAAACCAACGGTGGTAACTGTGCATGATTTATTTTTTATTAAGGAAAAGGAAATTCAACAGCACCCGTATCAGAAAAGTCTTGAAGCAAGATTAATAAATGCAAAGGAAAGAGATTGTCCTGTAATCGCGGTTTCTAATACCACGAAAGATGATTTGGTTGATATTTGTGATTATGATAAATCGCTTGTGCAAGTTATATATGAAGCTAGTCCCCATAATTGGAAGAAAATTGATGATAAAGATAATATGACAACAACTAGAAACAAATGGCAAATTCCTATTGATTATATTTTGGCGGTAGGCACACGTGAACCAAGGAAAAACTTGGCTCGTTTAATTGAAAGTTACGATAAGTTAGATTGTAAAATCTCCTTGGTAATTGTCGGGAAAAGCGGTTGGGGTGAAAAAGTAAACGCAAATGAAAAAATCATTCTCACTGGATATATAAGTGATGAAGATTTGATGACTCTATGGTCAGGAGCTAAAGGTTTTGTTTATCCATCTTTATATGAAGGATTTGGATTACCGATTTTGCAATCTTTCATTTCAGAAGTCCCTGTCCTTACCTCAAATAATAGTTCAATGAAAGAAATTGCAAGTGATGCTGCTATTTTGGTTGATCCAAGTTCTATTGATTCAATTAAAGATGGTCTTGAAGAACTTATTAATTTGAGCAAAGAAAAACGAGAAAGATTAGTTGCGGCGGGACTTGCAAGGGCAAAAAAATTTAGCTGGGAAGATACTGCTAACAAAACGATGAAGATTTATGAGCAAATAGCCTGATATACTGGTTACATGGCTGTAAAAAAACCAGTAAGCGCTTTGCCACCACTCACAATTGGAATTGATGGAAACGAGGCTAATGTGACACGAAGAGTCGGCTCAAATGTATATGCATATTACCTTATTAAATCATTATATGAGCTCAATTCACCTCATACATATATTATTTATCTTAAAGAACCACCTCAAGCGGATATGCCTGTACCACATGAGAAATGGCAATATCGGATTATTCCGTTTCCTAAATTGTGGACACAAATCAGACTTCCTTTGGAATTGTGGATGACTTCAACTCGACCCGATGTTTTCTTAAGTCCAGGACATTATGTTTCTCCTCTACTTCCTCTGCCCGTGGTTATATCAATCATGGACTTGGCTTATTTAACTCACCCTAAGTTTTTCCGCCAATCTGACTTAGTTCAACTGCGCACTTGGACTCAACAATCGGTTAATAAATCGCAGCACATATTAACAATTTCGGAATATTCTAAAAATGATATTCCCAAGTATTATCAATATGATTCAAACAATATCACTGTAACTTATCCTGGTATAAATCATGATAAATATTTTTTCCCTCAGAATGATGGAGATATCAGTCGAGTAAAAAAACAATTTGGAATAACAAAAAATTATTTGTTATATGTCGGAACTTTACAGCCTAGGAAAAATTTGGACGGATTAGTAAAAGCCTTTGCGAGCTTGAAAATGAATGATTATCAACTAGTAATAGCCGGTAAAAAAGGATGGATGTATGAATCATTGTTTCAGTTGGTAGAAAAGATGGGACTACAAAAGCAAGTAATATTTACCGACTTTGTGTTGGACGAGGATTTGCCACCTTTGATGGCAGGCGCAAGAGCCTTAGTTTTGGTAAGTTTTTATGAGGGATTTGGTATCCCAGTGGCTGAATGCTTGGCAGTTGGGACACCAGCTGTGGTTTCGGGAGTTTCAAGTTTGCCCGAAGTTTTAGGAGGAGCGGGGTTCAAGGTCGATCCAATGAATATAAAAAGCATTGCAAATGGGATAAAAAAAATAATTAATTTGAGTCCAACAGCATATAGTGAATTGATTGATAAAGGAATTTCTCACGTAAAACTATTTCAGTGGGATCGAGTTGCGGTACAGACAAATAAAGTATTAGAAAATATTTTTTTACTTAATAATAAGGATTTGTAATTAGAAATATGAACTTAATTCGTTTTTTAAGTTTTGGACTATTTATTGTTTTACTAATAATTACTTACGTAGTGTTTAAATCACCTGCGAGCAAAGCAGGAACTGTAGATTGCGGAAATTGCAGTTGCTGTCAATCTAGTTATCGCCATTACGCTTGTGATGATAAAAGACCTCCTCAAGAGATATGCTTAAATTCTGAATGCAAAAGACAAATCAATTACGTCAAATGCACTAATCAATGGGATGTGAAAATTGTTGAGATAAGGAATTATTATAATAATTTTTTGAATCAGACAAGATAAGCTAAAATAATACAATGAAAGACAAGCACGGCAGAGAATTAACTGGTAAGGAAATAAGGATAAAAATTATTAGACGAATTTTAAGTTATTGGGAAGATTTTATCTTATTAATCTTAGGAATTGTCACTTATATTCCAAGTCATACAGTTAGAAAATTAGTATTTAAATTATCAGGTTTGCGAATGCCGATGACGAGTACTATCCATATAGGTTGTCGTTTTTTTGAGCCAAAGGGAATTAGAATAGGGCACGATACTATTATTGGAGATAGGTGTTTTTTGGACGGGCGAGATGAATTAATTATCGGAAATCACGTAGATATTGCTTCTCAAGTGCTGATTTACAACTCAGAACATGACATTAATTCTACGTCTTTTGAGGCAACTTGTGGAAAAGTTATTATTCATGATTATGTTTTTGTTGGAGCAAGAGCCATAATTCTACCGGGGGTAACGATAGGAAAAGGTGCCATTATTGCATCAGGTGCTGTAGTGACTAAGAGCGTGGAACCTCTTACAATCGTAGGAGGAATCCCCGCCAAACCTATTGGACTGAGGAAAAATAAGCAACCATCGTATACATTAGGAAGACCAAGGTTGTTTCAGTAATATGTCTATGAATGAAATCACATTGTCAGTGATAATTGTTAACTGGAATACAAGTCAACTGCTTAAACAATGTTTGACAAGCTTATACGTTAATATGCCAATAGCACCTGTGGAAATAATTGTGGTTGATAATGGTTCTGCTGATGAAAGTGTAGAAATGATTAAAAATAATTTTCCTGATGTAATATTGGTTAGAAATAAGGATAATCTGGGATTTGCAAAAGCAAATAACCAAGGGATGAAGCTGAGTAAAGGCAAGTACTTAGCTTTACTGAATACAGACACTCAAATTGATCATGATATATTTGGAAATTTAATCAATTTTCTTGATCGAAATAATGATACGGGGATAGTTGGCCCAAGGCTAAAAAATTCAGATGGTTCATTGCAATTTTCTTTTGGCCATTTACCATCGTTAGTGGGAATATTCTGTCAGCAGGGATTACCACTGCATGTAGTACCATTGCTTAAGAGATTTTTGCCTACTTTGCTTAATATAAATTCTAACCATTACAATTACTCGCATGAAGTTGGCTGGGTAAAAGGTGCCTGTTTTATAATTAAAAGAAAGGTATATGAAAAAATTGGCGGACTTGATGAAAAGGTATTCATGTACATGGAAGAAGTAGAATATTGTAAAAGAGCTTGGGACTCAAATTACAAAGTAAATTATTATGCTGATGTCTCCGTTTGGCATTTGGAACGTGGAAGTTCAAAAAATGGCAAACGCGGATCAATACTGGGGATATATAAAGGAATATATAATTATTTCAAGATACACAAACCAAGTTGGCAATTATTTGTAGTTGCTGGCATACTCAAATTCGGAGCGATTATTAGGATGGTAAAAGATCCCAAAACGTACGTTGAAGCATTTAATATATCAGTTAATTAATAAATATGAAGTTCAATAATTTATTGTCTAAAATCGATGTTCATTTATTAAAATTATTGCGTTTTGGAATAGTTTTATTAATTATTGGCATTCCTGCATATCCTAAATTTCCAATATTTAGTTTGCCTGGAACTTATGTTTCTATCAGGGCTGAGGATTTATTGATCGCCGTAATAGCTTTCGTTTGGGTTATTTATATCAGAGATAAATGGAAAGAATTATGGAATATAAATGTAATAAAAGCTGCGGTTCTGTTTCTTGTTGTTGGGGCAATTGCAAGTTTGAGTGCTATATTCCTCACACAAACTGGCAAGCCTTTGCAGATAATTCTTCACACGATGAGGAGATGGGAATACCTGGTTGTATTGCCAATCATCCTAAGTGTTGTTAAAACTCGCAAAGATGTTCTTTATTATATGAAAGTTGTACTGCTTACGATCATTATCGTTTTAATTTATGGCTTAGGACAGAAAATTTTTGAATGGCCTATTATCTCAACTATGAACAAAGAATATTCTCAAGGAATTGCTCAGGCCATAATGAAAGGCGGTAGAATTAATTCTACATTTGCAGGTCATTATGATTTGGCTGCTTATGGAGTAATTATTATGAATGTGTTGTTTGGAATTTTGGCTGCTAGTAAATACAAAACATCAAAAATATATATCATCGGATTAATAATTGGAGTTGGTTGGATACTGGGAGTATCGGCCTCACGAATTTCTTTTGCGGCATACTTAGGAAGTATTTTCTTAACAATGACATTGTTAAGAAAATGGTTATGGATAGTGCCTGTGATGGGTATAAGTCTGTTGGTTTTTCTAAAAACTCCATCGCTTATGGACAGATATGCTGAAGCTTTTCGATACGAATTTTTGCCTCGTTTAGCAAATATTGAGTGGTTCTGGCATAAATCGACACCAAGCGATAAAGATATTGCAGTAGTAACTACAATAACTCCAACTCCAACAATATCTAAACTTGACCAAACTAATACATCTGAACCAGCTGATAATTCTCTACCAAGTAACATCGTCGAAGCAAAACCAACTAAAACTCCTAAATCTATTGCAGGCACACAATTACAATACGTACAGCCTCCTGAGGATAGATCTACTGCGATCAGGTTTAAAAAAGAGTGGCCCAGAGCAATCAGAGCCTGGACAAAAAATCCATTGCTAGGACTTGGATATAGTTCCATAACTTTGGCTACTGATAATGATTATTTGAGAGCGTTGGGAGAAGTTGGTTTATTAGGTTTTGTAGCCTTTTTGGTATTATTGGTTAGTATTTTTGTTGAGATAGTCATTTATTTAAAAAGGAAATTTAAAACTAAAGATGGAGCAATGGTAATCGGATATTTGGGTGCAATGCTAGGGTTTTTGGCTAATGCTATGTTTATCGACGTATTTGAAGCCTCCAAGGTAGCAATATATTTTTGGATTTTGACTGGATTATTTATTGCATTTATAAATACCGATACACAAAAATACGAAAGACTTATTATAAACAAAAAATAAAATGAAAATTCTAATGATCACCCCTTATTTACCGTTTCCGATTGTTTCTGGGGGTCAAATACGTAGTTATAATTTGTTAAAAAATTTATCCAAAAATCATGAAATAACACTAATAAGCTTCATCAGAGATGATGAAGAGAAAGTTTATTTAGATGAACTTAAGAAGTTCTGCACTAAGGTCATAACTTTTAAAAGAACCTCAAAAGCCTGGCATTGGAGAAACATTTTCTTGGCAGGAATTACTGCTTATCCCTTTGTGGTTTGTCTGTATTTGTATAAACAATTAAAACAAATAATCGAGACTGAGTTATCAGAAAATAAATATGACTTGATTCATGCTGAAACGTTTTATGTAATGCCAAATATTCCCAAAACAAATGTTCCTATTCTTTTAGTTGAACAAGTTATTGAGTATTTAGTCTATCAAAGATTTACTGAGATGTTGCCATGGTGGGCAGCGCCGTTGAAACCTATCCTTGGAATTGACGTTTCAAAAATCAAGCGGTGGGAACGATATTATTGGAATCAAGCTCAGGGCCTAGCAGCAATGTCAGTCGAAGATAAGGATTTTATGCTAAATTTGGAGCCTGAACTAAATATTGATGTAATTGCTAATGGAGTTGATGTAAATTACTTTACGCAAACTAGGAAAAACACAAATGATAGGCCAACAGTACTATTTGTCGGGAATTTTAAATGGTTACCTAATAAAGATGCAGTAAAATTTTTGACTACTGAGATTTGGCCAAAAGTTAAGAAGCAAATACCTGAAGCTAAGCTCTGGATAGTAGGCAGGAATCCGACCCAAGATATTCTTGCTTTGAATCGAAAAGACGAAATAATTGTTGATGCAAGCGTTGATGATATTCGCAATGCTTATGCCAATGCAGATGTTCTGCTGGCACCAATCAGAAATGGGAGGGGAACAAAATATAAAATACTTGAAGCCATGGCTACCAAAACTCCAATTGTCGGAACTCCCCTAGCTGTAGAAGGAGTTGATATTATTGATAATTTACATGCGCTTGTGAGTGAGGAACCTGAAATTCTGGCTAAATATACGGTCGATATATTACTCAATAAAGATAAAGGAAAACTATTGGCAAATGCAGCCTTTAAATTAGTTGAAAAATCTTATAGTTGGAACGGTATTTCAAGTAAATTAGATGAAGTGTATAAAAGATTAGGGAAAAAATAATTAATATGGCAAAAAAAAGAGCAGGTGATGGGAAAAAAAATTTATCAATTGTAATTTTGTCATATAATGTAAGAAGTTTGCTAGCGAATTGTCTTGATTCTCTCTTGAAAGATACAGATTCTGTAAATTGGCAAATAATTGTTGTAGATAATAACTCACAAGATGACTCTGTTAAGTATGTTAAAGAAAACTATAAAGATGTTTTATTAATTGAAAGTGATGATAATCTGGGATTCTCGGCGGGCAATAATCTGGCAATCAATAAAATTGATAGTAATTATGTGCTATTTCTCAACCCGGATACAGTAGTTGAAAAAGGCGCTATCTCAACAACACTTAGATATTTGTCGGCTCATCCTCAAGTTGGCGCTGTAACTTGCAGGGTTGAGTTACCAAGTGGAAAAATTGATGAAGGATGTCATAGGGGATTTCCTACCCCATGGAATGCATTTTGTCATTTTAGTGGATTATCTAAATTATTTGGGAAGAATAGATGGTTTAGTGGCTATACATTAGGATATAAAAATTTTAATGAAATTCATGAAATTGATGCTTTGACGGGGGCATTCATGATGATCCCAACTTCTATCGGAAAACAACTTGATTGGTGGGATGAAGATTATTTTTGGAATGGTGAAGATATTGATTTTTGTTATCGTATCAAGCAATTAAGTTTAAAAATTATGTATTTACCTAATGTAAAGATTAAACATTATAAGGGATCATCAGGTGGATATAAGAGAACTAGTCATGGTAATCATTGTGTAAATAAACAAACAAAAATATTAGCTGCAAGATCTTCAACACAGGCGATGAAAATTTTTTACGGGAAACATTACATGCAGGTTTATCCTCGGTGGTTAACATGGATGAGTTTACAAGGAATCAATATACTCGAAAAGATTCGCGTGTTGCCGTTACAATTAGGTAAATAAATATGAAGATAGCAATTGATGCAAGATTTTGGGGGTTAGAAAACACTGGATTAGGACGATATACGATGGGCTTAGTAAATGGTTTGAATTCTATTCATGATACCAAAACATATTATTTGTTGCTAAGGAAAAAATATTATGAGCAGTTTAATAAATTAAATTTAGGTAGTAATTTTCGGCCAGTACTTGCTGAATCAAAGCATTATTCGATCAAAGAGCAGTTTGTTCTACCAATTGTTTTAAACAAAATCAAACCCGATTTATACCATGCATTACACTTCAATATTCCAATCTTATGGCAAGGCAAAATGGCGGTGACAATCCACGATCTAATTACGCAGTACTCTGTCGGATTTGAATCTACTACATTACCAAAATATAAATATTTATTAAAATGGCATGCACATAATATTGTCTTGAAAGAAGCAGTTAAAAAATCCAAAGTAATATTTGTGCCGTCAGAGTTTACTAAACAGAACCTCATTTATAAATACGAATCAGTAGATAGTAAAATTAAGGTTATTTATGAAGGTGTTGATGATGTTTATCGTACACAAAGTAAAAATAATAATGCGGTGGAAGATAAATATAATATTGGGAAGAGTCCATATATTGTTTATACAGGTAATATTTACCCACATAAAAATATTACTATCCTACTTAAAGGATTAAAAAAATATAATGCAGGAAATAAGCATCCATATCGCTTGCTAATTGTGTGCAGTAGATCAATTTTTAGTGATAGATTGAGGGACATAATTGTTAAAGAAAAAATGAGCAAATTTGTTCGGTTTTTGGGTTTTGTACCAGATAGTGAACTAAGAGAAATTTATGCAAGAAGCAAGGCTTTCGTTACAGCTTCAAAGCTGGAAGGCTTTGGATTACCGGGACTTGAATCAATGGCAAGCGGTACAATGGTATTAGCTGCAAATTCTTCATGCTTGCCTGAAATTTATAATAATAATGCTTTCTATTTCGACCCGAATGATTCTGAAGATCTGAGCAATCAGTTAAGTATAATTAATAATTTGTCAGAAAATGAAA
>CAYUGO010000021.1:0-13878 GCA_964444295.1 uncultured Gammaproteobacteria bacterium
ATTCTATTCAGCTTTGGCGCTCTCGTAGCCACCCAATATACCATTAGCCAACGTCAAACAGCAGTGGAACAATCCTTGCAAATCGCCGAAAGTGGACTTAATTATTACCGCTGGCAACTAGCTCATGCCCCCAACAATTTCACCTCCAACAGTAATCAAGAAATAACCTTTAATGACCCCCAAGGTGGTGCAATTGGTAAATACAATATCCAAGTGATCCCCCCACAATCAGGATCAACCATAGTTACAATCAAATCGACAGGCTGGACTTTAACACATCCAGAAATAACTCGCACGATCACTGCTACTTACGGTAAACCTTCCATGGCTCAGTATGCTTTTCTCCATAACAGCAACATTTGGCTGGGATCAGGACTTGAAATTTTCGGACCCATTCATTCCAATGGTGGAATCCGCAACGACGCAATTAACCACTCTATGGTTACATCAAGTCTTGACACCTACATCTGTAGCAGCGACAACGGCTGCTCTCCCAACCAGTACAAACCTGCAATCTGGGGTAGTGGTTCGGACAAAGACCTCTGGAATTTTCCCCAAACTCCAGTCGATTTTAACGCCATTTCCGTCAATTTTGCTCAAATGAAAACTGCCGCTCAAACCGAAGGCTTATATCTCAATCAATCAGGCAGCTGGGGATACCATATAGTTCTTTTATCCAACGGCAACTTCAACGTATATCGCGTCACCAATGCAAGTAACCAAAGAGGCTATGACAATGGTTGCCAAAATTTGTATCAAGGAATTTCTAGCCAAACATTAATCGGCACGTACAGCCAATCATCCAAACCAATTATTTTTGCAGAAGATACAATATGGGTAGATGGAACTATTACTAGCCCAATCGAAATCGTAGCAGCTCGCTTCCCAATTGATACCAACGACATGGATGTGTGGATTAACAACAATCTCCAGTATTCAACCCTGGATGGATCAGTAAGAGCAGGGATTATAGCTCAAAACAACATCTACTTCGGTCGTAATATTCCTAACAACTACACTATCCACGCAGCACTCCTTGCCAAAAATGGTCGCATCATGCGCCACAACTACGATTACTATTATTGCTCACCATCATCCTACGCCGTAAGAAACAGTTTAACAATCCATGGAGCTATCATTTCCGCCCAAAAATCATACTGGAACTGGGGGACATCACCAAACTCTGGATTCGAAAACAGAGACATAACTTATGACACCAATCTCAAATACTCCCCACCTCCCTATTTTCCAACAACTGGAGAATATGAATTTATCAGCTGGTCCGAATAAGTGATAAATAAAATCCTATCATTTAATACCTCAATCTGCAAACAATTATATTTCAAAAACAAAACACGTAAGCCAACCAAATCCTCAACCCTTATCCTCATAAAATATCAACACACCTATGCATCCTGCATACTTTCAAGCCACTTTTCACAATCCAATGCGGCTTCACACCCACTAGCAGCTGCTGTCACTGCCTGCTTATACACAAAATCATATATATCACCAGACACGAATACTCCTTTTACCGACGTCATAGTTTTATATCCATTGCCCTTTTCAATTTGACTTCCACGCAATATATAACCCTTCTCATCTACACTTATCAAATCCTTAACCATATCTGAATTAGGAGTGTGCCCTATTGCCACAAAAACTCCATCTACCATCGACTCCCATTCAACACTTATACCATTATCATTTACCACCTTTCCCTTACCTCTATCCAAAATTACATCTTCATTTACCTCAAAATATTTCTTTTCACTTTTGATCAATACACTTCTCAATACACTATCACCCATAATCTTTATGATCTCACTATTCCAAAAAACCTTAATTTTAGGATGACTCATTACACGGTCAACCATAATCTTACTCGCACGCAAACTATCCCTACGATGGACCAACGTTACCTCGTCAGCAAATTTAGTCAGCACCAGAGCCTCTTCTAACGCACTATCACCACCACCAACCACATATACCCGCTTATTTCGAAAAAACGCAGCATCACATGGTGCACAAGAACTAATTCCTCGTCCTATATACTTACTCTCTCCTTCCACACCTAACCACTTAGTATCTGCACCCATTGCCAATATTACTGACTTAGCAAGGTATGCCTTACCTCCTCCAAGCACCTCAAACAAACCTTTCTCCACTTTTGAAATTTTTTCTGCATTATCCATTACTATCTCAGTCCCAAATCTCTCCGCTTGAACTTTCATATTCTCCATCAATACAGGTCCCATTATCCCCTCAGGAAAGCCAGGAAAATTCTCTACCTCGCTTGTCAACATCAACTGACCACCCCACTTCTCCCCAGCCAAAACAATAGTCTGCAAATTAGCTCGACTGGTATAAATCGCTGCAGTCAATCCTGAAGGACCAGACCCAACTATTACGACATCATAGATCGCTCTTTCCATACTAGACTACCTTCTTAATCATCTCTTCATACCCCTGTTTCCCGCCAAACCCAATTTTTCGATCAACTTCCTCTCCCTCTTTATACATAACAACAGTAGGAATACTCATAACCCCCAGCTTTGAAGCATTCTCCTGATTTTCATCAATATTCACCTTCGCAATTACCACCTTACCATCATAGTCTTCACTCAACTCTTCCAAGACAGGACCTGCTAATTGGCAAGGACCACACCATGGAGCCCAAAAATCTACCAACACAGGCAACTCACTTCTAACTACCTTCTCCTCAAAATCACCATCATTTACAGATATAGTAGACATGTATATATTGATAACTTTAATCCAAACAAAAGTCAAGATCTTATTCGTTAATTAGGCAATCTAGAAACGGATCTTTCAACTTCAATTAGTGATAACTGATTAGTTTTACCCGCAAATTTGACCACATGTCCGCCTGATGCCAGTCTCTCATTTTGCGCCAATGTCAAATTAGCAACCTCAACACTTTCTAACTCAAATTCAAAACTTTCTCCATCCTCATCCTCACTCACTACAGACCAATTCTTACCCCAAAAACCCCTCAATGGCAATCTGTGCAATCTTAAATTCTTCTTCATATTATAAAACTCAATATCTCCAATATCTTAAATCATCCACCACACCAAAGCAAACCAAATTACCAACCAACCCAGAATCCACAGATCTTTAAATTGCCTACTAATCTCCATATCAACTTGCCAAAACCAATTATCAACATTCTTCGTCCTCCACCAATCAAACACCTGCTCCAACACAATCCTACCACCCATAGCTAACACCAAACCCTGCGCGAACAAATAATTACTACTAAAAATTATATAAAGACTCAGCAACCCAACTACCACCTGAAACAATACCGATCGAATCACACTTACAGACCTTAGATTCATTTCATTAATAAATAATTCCCAGAAAAGTTTCCCCTGCCCTCTTATTAAATCATTCTTTGCCATCGCATTATTTTCATTTGAATTATAAAAAACAAACCTTAACAAATAATCAATCTCAAAGACCATCCATCCAACAATCAATCCACTCACCCACAAAAACACATTAACCCAAGCAAGTTTTGCAACAACAAAAATAAGTGAAAAACCAATCAGTACCAACAATCCCAACAACCTTAGACTCAGATAATTCCACAAGACCTTTCGCACCTCCCGTGGGAAAAGATTAGATTTTCTTCTACTTAGAGTCGAAACATCTTCCGTAGCAACATAGGCACTCATAAAATGAGTATACAATAATCTTCACATGTCAATTAATACGTAATCTCCAATTCATCCCACAAACCCTCTGGATCTTCCCATACCACATCAATAGAACTAACCACGGCAGCATCTGGACCTGATCGGGAATATGCAATCAACTCCTCTACTTGATTCCGGCTCCCCTCAAACACAGCTTCCAACCTTCCATCAAGCAAATTCCTCACAAACCCAGTCGTCCCCAAATCTTTAGCCTTCATATGCAAAAACCATCTAAAACCAACGCCCTGTACATATCCTTGCAGATAAACATGTGCTCTTACCTTGTTAGAAGTATTGTTTTCATTCATACTATAATCAGAGTAACAACAAATTGTTCTGTTGACAAACACCTACCAAATCTGGTTAAAGTGTAATATTGTATTATCATCAAATAATAATATGGAAAAAACACCCACCTCCAAACTAGCTCAATTTGTTCTCTACACCCTCTCGACATATATCATTGTATTGCCTCTAATCTATTTCTCGTTTGTAAATAGTCAATTTCCACTTGCCAAAACTTTTCTAACTATTATCACCGCAATTATATTAATCGCAGCATACAGCCTTGCCTCAATTAACAGAAAAAAAATTGATATCCATATCAAACCTAGTCTAATACCCATCCTTGTTCTTACATCTGCATACATAGCGTCTACTTTTATCCAATCATCCTCTACCATAGTTCAAGCACTAACCGAAAGAACCTTTCTAGTCATATCGCTAACATTTATATATCTCATCGGAGCCACTACTCTAACCAAAAGAAATCTCAATACATTACTTTATTCACTTCTGATTTCTGGAACTTTAGTCAACATTGCAAAACTTACTAATATAAATACAACCAACTGGTATCTCACCGGAAGCCATACCAGCTATCTTTTAATAACTTTACTAACTATTGCTGGATCAGTTGGACTACTTATCAAAAAAAGCAACATAATCACTAAATCTGTCCTAATCCCACTTATTCTTTTTAATCTTGTAATTGGATCATTCACCACATTTAAAATTCTCACTACTCCTCCCGGAATCACCAATCTTCCGTATGGAATTGGTTATAAAGTTTCTATAGATATCCTTAAGCAGCCACGTACAGCATTACTAGGAGTTGGCCCAGAAAAATTCCTACCCGCATTCACAATTCTTCGCCCCATATCATACAACGAAGTAAACAGTATGTGGTCCCAAAGACCCCTATATTCAAGCAACGAGTTGTTCCACACCATGACAATTACTGGAATCATTGGCGCAGCTGGATTAATTCTAATAATTTTATTTCTTATCAAGAATAGTTTCAGTCAATGGTCCACCTCACCTTCAATTACTTTTATCAATATCCTTACCATACTTACTCTATTGCTTATACCAGCCAATACTACTATTTTAGGATTACTTTTCTTCATTTTAATAATCAATAGCCTCCCCAAAAGTAATCAACCAACTATTACTATCAGATCACTTCCTTTTACGCTTTTGGTCGGATTAATATTTTTATCTATTACCATATATGCATTAACTATTACTACTCGTAACACTATTGCAGATTATTACTACAATCAGGCAATTACTAGTAACACAGATAGATTTACACTTCTAGCTAAAGCTCAACAATACAATCCAAATAACAGCAATTATGCCATCTCATATGCCAACCTCTCTATCGATGTAGCAGAAGCAATATCTAAAAAAGATAAAACTACCAGCCCAGAAGATTCCAAACTAATCAAAGATTTAATTGAAAAATCAATACCCACCATTAATCGCGCTGCAACAGTTATTAATAGAGAAAGTCCTATCACTTGGGAAGCAAGAGCTAGATACATGAAAAGAATTAGTCCAGTAATCCCTGCGGCGCTTCAAGAGGCTATAAGATCTTACTCAAATGCGACAGCCTTAGATAATGGCAATCCTCTTCTCCATATAGAATTTGGCCAATTTCTCCAAAGCATAAAACTCTATGACGCTGCACAAAAACAATTCGAAACAGCTGCCCTTCTCAAATCCAAATACGCAAATCCTTACTTCAATCTTGCAATCCTTTACTATCAAAAAGGTGACTACGACAAGGCCAATGCCATGATCAAGAACACTCTTAATCTAATCTCTTCCAACGACAACGAGAATTACACTAAGGCCACAGAACTCCAAAGAATAATAGAACAGCAATTACAAAATCAAAATACAACAAATACCACACCATCCTCTGTTACTCCCCAAACTAATGTTGATACCAATCAATTAGAACCAGGATCCATCGAAGCAAGCAATAGTGGCACAATTAACATTAATGATGGTCTAGTTGATCCTCAAGAACAAACAGATACAACACTACCTGCATTAGTACCCACAACACCAATAGTATCGGGATCTTCCACCCCCAACCCTACGCTGTCTCCTCAATAATGGAACCCTATGGGTATAAATATCAAAATAATTTCGCCACAGAATACACTATACACAGGCGAAGCACAATCAATTTCTAGCTTCAATTCTAAAGGTAAATTCGATATTCTAGTTAACCATTCTCATTTTATAAGTGAAATTCAGAAAGAAATAATTGTTATTGATAACGAAAAAAAACAAAAAGTTTTTAATCTCAAAAACGGCGTGTTACGATGTGCCAATAACGAAGTACAAATCTACATTGTTCAATAAAATATTACTTCAAGCTACCAAGCGTACTTATAAATAACAAATTTTCAGGGCTTACACTATCAACCTCACCTGCCATTATTTTCTTAACATCAGATACACATTCTAATCTATCAACCATAGCCCCTTCCTTACCCGTCTGGCTTGAAACAGCCTCAAAATTTTGAGTCATGTAGTTTTTCAATAAACTTGCTCTCGAATAAACTAACTGATTTTGATACGACAATTCCGAAAATCCCATCAATGAAACAATCCTTTCGAGCTGCTCAGCTTGCTCTAATAATTTCTTAGCTTCCAAATATACCAAGTAATGCTCTTCACCAACAACATCTTTACTTAATGCCGTGGAATTTGACGCAAGCAAATCCATTGATGGCATTCTTCCTTGCTGCGCAACATCTCTAGAAAGTACCACAAATGTATCCATATACGGGAATATTGACCTTACTCCATAATCAGACATATCATCAGCTGGCACAAAAATCGCCTCAATACAAGTCATGCTCCCATCAACAGTCGATACTAATCTCTCATGAATATCACCCATCTCAGTTGTAAGAGTTGGCTGATACCCATCTTCTGACGGAATCGAATTCATTAACAACGACAACTCATGACCGGCCTGCGCAAATCTGTACATATTGTCAATCAGAAATAATACATCTCTATGCAATACATCTCTAAAATACTCAGCTATCGCGACACTTGCATATGCAGTCCTTGACCTTACTGCTGGTCTTTCTCCCATCTGACCTAAGACCAATGTCAAACGATTAAACACATCAGATTTCTGCAACGACAAATACAATTCCTGAGCTTCACGAGATCGCTCACCCACTGCACTAAAGACTGCCAATCCATCTCCCGTATCCGTCTTCTGCTCAGGTGACATCAAAATATTATGAATCAACTCAGTCAACAATATTGTTTTTCCAACTCCTGCACCTCCGAACAAACCCACCTTCCCACCCTTATATATAGGAGCAAAAAAATCTATACATTTTATTCCTGTTTCCAACACTTCTTTAGGAGCTCGTATTTCCGAAAGTGATTTGCGAGTTCGCCAATGTATCATTCTCGTTTCCTGTACAGAAATCTCCTTTCCATCATCATGAGGATTTCCAAAAATATCTATAACCCTCCCCAGAACCTCTTCCCCTACAGGCACACTCAAAGGTTGATAGGTATTAACTACTCTCATTCCACGGGACAAAGATGATGTGTCATTTAATGCGATACAATAAAAACTTACATCACTTGCTGAAGCAAACACCTCCAACTTAACGTCAGGAGCTTCAATCGCCGTTAACACATCGTATATGGCTGGATAATTTCTTGTGAACTCGACCTCCACTACTTGATCGTAAACACCAACTATCATTCCTGACTGAGTAGAATCTTTTACATCAAAACTCTCTTCAATCAAAACATCATTTTTATTATCTTTTAAGTCATTATTATTCATACTTAGTGATTACAAATTATCTTACACCCCAAAACGACATTCCTGCCAATGCAGCTAACTGTTTACGATTTTTTTTCCTTCTAATCATTTTGCGCTCTTGATGAGTAAGCATATTAACCTTATCACTAATTTTACCGACAGCACTTTCCAATGCTGTGATTCGCGAGCCAACATGTGCTAGATATGACTCACTATATGACTGTCTTAGTAACGAGCCAAATATCTCCGTTTCAAAATAATCAACTAACTGCTTTATCCCTGGCTCAGTTAGAAAATCAACTTTCGATCTATTATCAATCAACTTCTTTTCATTCTCTCCTTTTTCAAGCAAAACACCATCTCCAAGAGAAGATTGTGACTCAACTTGCGTAATCAAACTAATATATCTTGCATAGAACAATCTCACATTTTTATAATTACGCAACTCATCCATTACAGGAGATATCTCCTTTAACTCCACATCATCTTCACTTTTAATCTGAAAATAAAATACCCTATTTTTATTTCCACCCCGCGCAATATACATATTATAACCCTTCTCACCTACTATCAAAACTCTACAATTATGTGCACTTATATAATCCCAAAAAGCATTAAAAACTTTATTATTAATTTCACTTGAAATTCTTTGGGTATTCGATAATAAAACTGCAATCTCTTCATCTCTTTTAAGAAAATTTAATAAACCTTTCTTATTAGTCCTTGATTTCATTACCTTAGTAACCTCATTTCCATAAACAACTCGTAATTCATTATATAAATCACTTAATCCTTCCGTATACTGTCGACTACCCAAAACGCCATCTCGCAACTTTTGCATCTTAGTTACATATATTTGCTCATATACTTGGACAAGTTGTCCAAGTACCGTTACAACTTCTTTTTCTTTTCTTAATTCAGTGAGACTTGACATTGTGCAAATATATGCGGGCTTATCGCCTTAACATTAACTAATAAATCCTCAAATTTGTCTACATTTATTGCTTTATCAATTGTTTCACGAAAAACCTTATCTCCTGCATACATTTGCACCAAACATTTCCTGAAACCAATAAACACCCCAAGTTGCGATGGGGACAACAAATCCAACCATATCAATGCCACTGATATAATTTGAATAGAGCGTGGAACTATCTCCTCTGGAGACTGAGAAAAAAGTGTATAAAGAAGATTTCCTTTATCAAGAACTTGATGGACTGTCTGATTGAGCTCAGACCCGAAATGCGAATATACTTGTGACCTCTCATATTGTCCCAAAAATGCTAATACTTTGCGATTTATCTCTTGATTCAAAGGAGTCTGTGTTTGCTTACCCACACGAGTCACTGACAAACTTACATTTACAGCTGGCCTGCGGCCCTTAATGTATTCATTTTTATCAAATAAAATATGCCCATCTGTTATACCAATCAAATTCGAAACTATGTAATCAGACAAATCATTTTCTTGGGTTTCCGCCATTGGTAAACAAGTTATTGCAGCCTCACCTTTTTCCTGATGCTTATAATTACCAGCCCTCTCAAGCAATCTGGCATGAGTAAAAAATATGTCCCCTGGATACGAATCTCTCCCTGGAAATTGATGGGCCAATAACGATATCTCTCTATAAAACTTGGCATGTGTAGACAAATCATCTAAAACTACCAAAACATCATTCCCATTATCTCTTAAATACTCAGCTATCGTCATAGCCGAAAAAGGTGCTGAATATATTAGACTTGCAGAATCATGCGCCGTTGTAGCAACAATTACCATGCTTTGCAACATCTTGTGTCTAACACTAAATTCCCTCAACATCTCAATTTCTATCGATTTTTTGCCTATCGCACTATACACAACCACTCCACCCATCTCAATCTGTGCTTTCATTGCAGATAAGACAAATGAAGTCTTTCCTGTCTTTCTATCGCCCACCACTAACTCGCGTTGTCCCTTACCCATTGGAAGCAACAAATCAACCAAAGTCACTCCCGTAACTAATTGCCTCCTTATCTCAACTCTATCCAACAACTTTTTAATTTGTGGAGCATCAATTAATCGTTGGTCTTCAGCTTTGTCAATCACATATTTATCCCAGTACCCTGGCTCCAACTCGGTAGTAAATGATGTAGCTGCCTGTTCAATAGGTAACAAAAGCTTTCCTAATGGATCAACCACTTGTCCTAATATATAACTCCCAACTGGTATTTTCAATGGCTCACCAGTTCTCGTCAATTGCTGACCCACCCTCACCGGATGATGTGAATATAGCAATATCTCTGCCGTTGACCTTGATAATCTCAAAACTTGACCTCTGATATTATTATCAAATATCACAACCTCTTTCGGCTGGACATTTGGCAAACCACTAACAACTGCAATTGGATGAAAAACAGCCTCCACAATTCCAAATTCTTTATACTTATTCAAATAAAATTTAAAATTGCTCATAATGCATACTTGTATATCAAAAAATATCTATTAATTTCCGCAACGAATAATCAGCAATAATTCCATCCGTTTTGATTACCGCACCACCTAGAATATATGGATCATACTGATACTTAATAAGACAAAGATCTTGCCGTGCTATTCGCACCTGGTCTAATACTATCGCCAAAAAATTTGTAGATGGATAAAACGATAATATCAATTCAACAAACGGTAATTCTAATAATATATCTTTAACTTCATTAAAGTATTTACCCAAGACATCGGCTGAAGAATATTCTTTTAGCGGAAACTCAACTTCAGGCAACCCCAACCTAAACTGCGGGGGAAAGATATCAAAAGCTATACTTTTATTACTATCAAACAACCCCTCTACTACTTGATCTATTATCTTAATCAACTGCTCCCGCTGATCTAACGTTACTAGATATGATCCCCACATCTTAATCAAATCTTCAGCGCTTGTGGTTACAATACTCATATTAACCTTGTCCATACTAATTAAATACTCCATCTTTACTTGCAGCCTCAATTGCTTTTCTAACCAACTCTTCATGATTCTCATTTGACAATGACTGCCCAAGAATTTTCACACTAATTTCTTTCACCGAAGTTTCTACCCGCTCTTCAACATCTTTAATAAGATTTTGACGATAAACAGCCATATCTTGATCTATCTTATTTTTAGCAGTCACACTATACGAGCGCAATTCAGAAACCAATTCATGGGTGATATCATGAATTTCTTTCTTATATTCAACCAAAAAAATATCTATTTTGTCCTTAATTTCTATCTTGCCCTCTCCCAAAACCTTTGCATACTCATCATATTCCTCTTTAATTACACTCATATAATTTTCACGCACATTTTTCGCTTGCTTAGATAATTCATTTAATTCATTTTTTATCACTTCATTTACAATTTTGGCTAACTCTTTTTTATACATTATTCCAAACTCTTCCCGCATTTTACTTATCTCAATAGATTGAAATTCAGCCTGATCAATAATTTTCTTTGCCACAGCATGTGCTTCATTCAATGCTTTTACTTGTTCCTTAGAAACCTCTGACTGTTCCGAAATCAAGTCCCTCCGATACATAACCATTCGCAAAAACCAATAACTTAATAATCCAGCAATAATAACTAGCAAACTATATAAAACAATTAATAATATTGATGAATTCATATATACATTGTAGTCAATTACAAGCGAATAATGTAATAGGCAGCTAACAACCCAGAAAATATCACTACCACAGAAATTATTACATTAATGATTAGTCCAGCCAAAATTGTATTTTTGGCCAATGGATTACGGCCAATAGCTTCCACTCCTCTTTGTGCCACTCTACCAAAAGTAAAAAACCCAAAAATTACTGCTGCAAACAATATCAAACCAGCTAAAACAAACTTAAAAGCTTGAGGGGCAGGTACTTGGCTTGCATTTCTAAACACTTTAAATAACTCAAAAAAGCTTTCTCTAGCTACATCACTTACCTTCATCCCATCACTGGTTGTATACCCAGGATTACTCCTTATATTCACATCCACTTTAATCAACCCCTCAGATCCACCCAAGTCCTCTAACGCCTGACCCAACACAGTCAATTGAGCAGCTCTCGCGATACTTGCAACACCTGGTATATCAGATATTCCTAAATAAGCTCCTTTTTTTATTTCACCATCTTTATCACTAACTCTGACATGCGCAACACCACTTTTAACCAAAGGCACTGACTTATCATCACCAATTGTATCTATTTCTATTTGAGGAGATAAATTAATCACCCCAACCAAATCTGTTTCATTGGCGATATTTGATACTTCGTACTTACCATTTACTAGAGAAATCAAAGTACCCGAATCAATCTTACCAGCATCTTCAACTAACACTCTATATGCTACTCCAGAAAGAGATTCAGCTCGTATCTCGAAATCGCATACAGCAAACAACGAAAATATAATTGTTAATAATAAAATAAAACTTCGCATACTAACAGTATGCTCAAAACCAAATCAATTATCAACAAAAAACACAATAAATATTGTATTTTAAACCAAAAAACATAAGCAAATATTATTCATGAATATCCGCATTCTGTAACTAAACTAGTTTATATTACATCAAAAAAATCTATTCAAAAAAATAATTTACTACACTCCAAATAACAACGGTTATTCAAATAAAAGAATTACAAAATAAATTACATAACATATTCCATACTCCCCAAATCAAAATATTATTTGCATACATTTAAACAATTGACATTGAATTATGATAAAGCTTACTCTTATACATAACATAGCCAAAAAATAAACTTTCCACTTACAAAAACTGCCAATGAAAAACAATCCAGCATATTTGAAAATTAACGACTTTGCCTCAGAGGTAGGCGTGTCTTCGTCTACAATCCGTAGATGGGAAACCGAAGGAGCTGTCAATTCAATCAGAGACAACTCAGGCTACCGGTTATTCTCCAGGTCAGAAATTAATAAAGCCAAACATTACAGACAAATAATCGCAGAACAAAAAAGCAATAGTAGTAAATTTTTACCATCAAGCTACCCAAACACAACCAGCACTTCTTATTCACCTCCAAATACAACACAGAAATTTAATAATCAATTTAATAAGGAATCAAAATACAAAATTTTTATCGCCGCATCTCTAGCATTGATAGTTATCGCCACATCTTTTTTATCCCTAATTACAGGGATTTGGAAACCTAATACAAGCACTCTTACCTCATCTTATAATGAACAAAATAATTATCCACCTTCTATCCAAGACACCAATTCTTTCCAAGGGACTGTGCTTGCCGAAGAATCATTCGCAGGACTCTTTTCAATTAATATCCCTGCTAATATCGGCAACACACTCAACGTTGATGGTATTGCCACATTTAATAACAACATTAATGCCAGAGAGCAAGTACTTGACCTAACCGAGGGACAAATTATTGCCCCAAATATTATCTACAGCCTTCAAGAAGGCAACGGAATCTCAATCACAAATGGCCAGAATCCAACAATCAGTCTCGACCAAGATATCTTATCTGGATTTAATTCAATAGAAGTTGATAGCCAAACTATAACCGCAACAGGACAAGACAAACTAAAATTTACATCAAGCGAAGGAGTCACGCTATCCACAGACATCCTCAACAAAGTTATTAATTTATCATCAAACCTAGGCAATAATATAGACAGCAATGAGATTGTAGACGGAACGATTAAAAATATTGATATCGATACCCCATATATAAAGGTAAATGGTGACATTGGAAATATAACTTTTGATTTAGGCACTACATTAATGGTTCAGGGATCCAATGGTATTACAACATCTCTCAGTGGTAACACCCTTACTATCAACAGTTCACTAGGAAACCAGATTGAAACTAGCGAAATCTACGACTCAACCATTCTCTCAGAAGATCTTAATAGTACAAACACCCCTCTCAATGGATACTTTCTAACATATGACCAAACAAACGGAGGTTTCAAGTGGATAGATTTCATAGGAGGAAATGGAGCTTCAAAATTTACAGATGCCGGCACCATCACTTATCTAACATCTGCCACAGATGATCTAGCTC
>CAYUGO010000022.1:0-13228 GCA_964444295.1 uncultured Gammaproteobacteria bacterium
GGTATAGAGGAAAAATTTACACCCTCCGCTGGCGGTTACCAGCAGGGCAATTTTATTATAGCATTATTAACCAGCAATTCCATTGAGTATTTGAAAGAGGATATTTGCAATAGGATAGGTGAAGTAGGAAATGACGTTGGTAAAAAGGGCTGCAATAAGTATAAAAGTTCCGTATTGGTTGAGGAAAAGAGCGGTTGATTGAGCTTGTTTGTCCGGTAGAATGCCATATAAAATTTTGGAACCATCCAGAGGTGGAACGGGGAAAAGATTAAAAACAGCTAAGAAGATGCTAAGTGACATAAAAGTTGCGAAGAATGGAATTAGAGTTTGGGAAATTATGTCAATATTGAGAATCCCAATAACACGAAAAAGAATGGCTACAAAGAGAGCAGAAATTAGGTTAGATAGAGGTCCTGCAAAGGCGATGATAGCCATGTCTTTCTTGGGATTTTTGAGATTGTAGGGATCTACTGGGACAGGTTTGCCCCAGCCAAAGATCATGCCTGTACCAAAAAGAGTTACTACAAACATCAGGGTTCCGATAGGATCTAGATGAGCAATTGGGTTGAGTGTAAGACGGTTTTTGAGCTTGGCTGTAGGATCACCGAAATATTCGGCAGCCAATGCATGAGAAAATTCATGTATAGATAGAGCTGCGATAAGAGCGAGGAGGCGTAAGATGATTTCGGAATCCATAGGGGGTATTATGGACTATTGTATTGGTTTTTGTAAAATCTTGAATAATTAGGTATAATCTCACAAGTTATTGAATAAAATTAACTATGTCGTATTATTGTTGTGATTTATGTGCAAAAGGTAAGCAAATTGGAAAGAAAGTTTCGCATGCACAGAATCGTTCAAAGAAAATTTGGTTACCCAACTTGCAATCGAAGAGAGTATGGAATGGCGGAAATTATGAAACATTTAAGTTGTGTATTAAGTGTTTGCGAACTGTTAAGGAAATGAAGTTGACTCCAGAGACTCGTAGAGAAGGATATGAGGATAAAAAAGTGGTGACGAGTTAAGTTGGGTGAGTTATTTATTAGATTTGGTTGGAGATGTAAGGGGTGGCTGTTTAGTTAGTTATCAAAGTTTTATTTGTGGAGAGTAATGAGTTTTGACCAAAGGGTGGGGGTTGATCCTTCTAGTTGGACAATTTTGGGAGAGAATTTATTTTTAATTAAATTAGAAGTGAGGATTTTGAGACGTTTATTTTCTGGTGTAAGAGTCCAGAGTCCTGGCCAAGGAGATAGAGCTAAACAGGTGTGATGAAGGAAGGTGGCACCAAGGTGCGGTGTGTAGATATCTTGGATGATGGGTTGAAGTTTGGGAGGAAATGATTGGAGTGGGATGTTAATAGCGTTCATAGCTTGGGTTAAAGTCTCCCAAGATATGAATCCGTCTTGTTTGGTAAGGATGGGTGTAAAAGTGGCTTGGTCATGGTTTTGGGGTGTGGATTGATGGAATTTGAGGAATTTATTGATTATGAGGGTGATTTGTTCTGATGCAGTATGGAACATTAACTTGGTAAGTTGGTCACGATTAATATCAGGGAGAATTGGGAATTGGGTTTGGGTGATGATTGGGCCGTGGTCCATGAGATTATCCATAACCATGTATGAAATTGCAGTAGTTGATTCGCCACGGAGAATTGGTCCAAGGGTGGGAGTAGCACCTCTAAATTTGGGAAGTTGTGAAGGATGGATATTGATAAAGCCGAATTTCGGGAGATTGAGAAGGTTAGAGGGAATGATTTTGCCATAGGCAGCAAGGATACAAAGATCAACGGTAGGAAATTGTAAATTTAGATTAGTGATAAATTCATCGTCAAGTTTGGGTGGAGTTAGAACTGGTACGTTATGGTTGGTACCAAATACTTTGGTTGGAGATGGAGTGAAAATTTGTTTGCGACCTTGAGGTTTGTCGGGTTGGGTGATAATGCCTAGGAGATTAAAATTGTTTTGGATTGATTCTAAAACAGGCAGGACAAAGTCTGGGGTGCCGAAGAAAATGATATTAGTCATGGTTGTTTGTTTTGGTATACTATTGCCTATGTCTGTAAGAGTTATTGTACAACCTCCGACTAGGGTTTTGACGGATAAATCTAATGAAATTGATCTAAAGGATGATAGGTTAGTACCTTTGTTGTTAGATCTTAATGATACTTTGATTGCACAAACTAATCCTAAGGGTGTGGGTTTGTCAGCTCCTCAGTTGGGAGAAAATTTACGAGTTTTCGTTGCTCGGCCGAATGCGGAGGGGGCACCGCTTGTGATGGTGAATCCAGTAATTACTAAATTTTCAAAAGACCTAACAAGTAAAAGTGAAAATCGTAAGCAAATTGAGGGATGTTTATCAATTCCTGATATGTATGGAGAAGTGGCGAGATGTAAGTGGGTTGAAGTCGAGTTTTGGACTACGAGTTGGAATTCATTAAGGAGACAAAAAGAAGATTTTCGTAAATCGAAATTTGTTTATGATGGTTTTTTGGGGAGGGTGTTTCAGCATGAATTTGATCATTTGGATGGAGTTCTGTTTACAATGAGAACATTAGAACAAGGTGGAAAAATGTATAAACTTGAGAAGGAAGATGGTGAAGAGGTGTTGGTGGAAATAAAGTTGTAGCGGATTTATGGTTTGAGAAGTTGCGACCAGCTATTTAGTTCAGAGTCAAGATTGTGAGAATTGGTGATATCTATGTATTGTGTCAGGTCGGTTATGGCTGAGTTGAGAATGGTGAAATCTTTGACTTGTTGGGTGGTTTGGTCTACTGAAAACATATATTGATATATGGCTCGAGCATAGAGAGCTTCGTAATAATTAGGTTTGAGGTTTAGTGCTTGATTGAGATAAGTGATGCTTTGGTCATAGTTCTTGAGTCGAGCTTGGAGAATTGCTTGGTTGTAGGGAACTTTGGCATCGGTTGGGGCAAGAATGGCGTTTTGGAGCAGTGCGTTATTGGCGATTTGGTAATCCTGGGGGTTGATGACGGCAAGATTCATAAAGACCCCTGCGCGTGTGCGCCAAATTGTGGTGTGGACAGGGTTAAGGTAGATGGCGTATTGACTTAGGCTGATGGCAGAATCACGGAATTGGTTGGCTTCATCTATGTGTTGGTTTTGGGCTAAGCCCACCGCTATGTCGGCAGCGATTTTGGAGCCAAGGTCGTAGTAGATTGATTCTTGTGGATTATAGCGAATGCTCTTACTTATAAGTTGATAACTATTGCTGTAGTCGGATTGAGAATAAAGTTTGCGAGCAAGTGCGAAGTTGGTATCGGCCAAGAAGAATTTGAAAATAGTGATGAGAAAATATGAAGCAGATATTAGAACAACAAAAAAGATGGTTTTATATATTAAATTATTGTTTCGAGGTTTGGTTTGATTAATTGAAACGAAAAATGCAGGAAGGATAAAGAATAATAAATTTATGATAACAACAGAGAAACCAAAAAAGTTCGTGATAGAAATGCTTATCCAAATTGAGATTGCAGCATAAGATAGGAGTTTGTTTTCTGAATTCAAGCTTGATTTATAGAAGAACCAGATTCCCGAGATGATCAAGAAAATATATGAGCCTAAACCTATATAACCTGTGTTGGCAAGATAGTTGAGGAATTCATTATGTGCTTTGTTATAAAGAAAATCCCATTCCGAGATTAGATTGTGGATTTGGGGACGAGTCCAGTAATAGCTGTAGGCAAATGTTTCGGGTCCGGTGCCAAAGTAGGGATATTGATTGCCGAGCTTGATTGCACCTTGCCAGACGATTTGGCGGATAATTCCAGACTCTGTACCTCCTTCTTGAGGATTAGAACTAATGTCTGAAGTAATAGGAGTTTCGCTGGTTTTGAGGGCTTGAAGCGTAGAGGTGAAAGGTGTGCCGATGATGATTGAGATAATGAGCAGAGGAGTAATTAAGAAAAGAGGAGTTTTCCATTGGCGGTCTGCAAAGGTTTTGAGTGACCAGTAAATGGTAAAGGCTGCAATATAGGCCAGGAATCCAGAACGGGATTTGGTATACAAAAGGGCAAGGTAGATGATGATGTTACTTGTGATGAGAAACCAGGTTTTGTAGGTAGATTTGGAAGTGGTGTAAATCCAAGTAAGGGGGACGACTGCGCTAAGATAAGCTGCAAGCCAGTTGGGTTGTCCGAGGGTTGAGAAAACTCGAGATTTAACATCTTGTTTCCATATTTTGGCGTCAATTCCGAAATGTTGGAGAATTCCATAAATAGAAACGATAAGAGCTGTAATGATAATTGTGGTGATGAGAATTTGTTTGGAGCGAGGATTATGGGCGATGTGGGTGGCGGTAAGGATTAGAATAATTACATACGTAATGAGTGAGATTAGTCCACCTTGGAATCGGGAGTAGTATCCCCAAAGCGAAGTGTGGACATCGATAGAGTTGATAGTTGCAAGTAGCATACAAATTAAGAAAAAAAGTATTGTTTTTTGTAATGGGAAAATAATTTGGGGCCTAGATTTGTCAGTTATTGATGAGATTGAAAAGGTGATGAGAAGTAGGCTAAGAAGTAAATATGTGGTGACCATTTTGGGGATTTCGAATAATTCTGAGGTCCAAGGTAGCCAGATGAGAGGGACGAGAAGAAGAAGAGAAATTAGGAAACCAAGTGTAAGTGATTTGGTTAAGCGCATTTATTTATAATACTTCATTTTTGTAATCTTTGAGGTGGAGTCTTAGTGTGGGTGATGTTAAAATTGCTTTTGCAATGATGGATAAATTTTGGTCAATGATGAGTTATGATATCGCGATTGATTTGGGAACGGCTAATACGCTGGTGGCTATTCGTGGTAAAGGAATAATGGTGAGAGAGCCAACTTTGTTGGTTCGGCATAAAAAAACTAAACAAGTGTTGGCTGTTGGACAAGAGGCTAAGAAAATGTTGGGGAAGACGCCTGCGAATTTGGAGGCGGTAAGACCGTTGCGATCCGGAGTGATTGCTGATTTTGATGCTGCGGAGGCTTTGTTACATGCTTGGATTAGGATGGTGCATGAGCCACATGGATGGTTGCCAAGGATTTATAAGCCGAGGGTAATTATTGGAATTCCTTCAGGAATTACTGAGGTAGAAAGACGGGCGGTGCAAGAAGCTGCATTTACGGCAGGCGCGCGTAAGGTATGGTTAGTTGAGGAACCCATGGCAGCGGCTATTGGGTCAGGAGCACCGGTTGAAGAACCGACAGGAGTTTTGATTGTAGATATCGGTGGAGGAACAACGGAGATTGCGGCAATTTCTTTATCAGGGATGGTGGTTAAGAGATCGATTAAAATGGCTGGAGATGAAATGGATAATGCGATTATTCAATTTGTACGGAATCATTATGGATTATTGATTGGTGAGGCGACTGCAGAGAGGATTAAATTGACGATCGGAAAGGTGTCTGAAGATATGGGTAAGAGAAATAATAAAAAAACAGCTGATGGCAAAGTTCAGACGATGATCATAAGAGGAAGAGATCTTGAGTCAGGAGTCCCTAAATCATTGGCGATTCAAAGTGATGCAATTAGTGAGGCACTTTATCCAATTGTGAAGGAGATTCTGGAAGGGGTTCAAGATACTATTGAAGAAGTGCCCCCTGAGTTAGTTTCGGATATTTTGGAACGGGGAATAATACTTGCTGGTGGTGGGGCTTTGTTGCCTAATCTCGAATCAGTTATGGCGGAGTATACGAAAATGCCAGTGTGGGTAGCGGACGATCCGTTAACTTGTGTGGTGCGAGGTTGTTTGGCTTTGTATGAGAGACCTGTATTATTAGAGCGAGTTAGGATGGTTGGAGGATTGAGATAGATATGGATTCGCATCTGAAGATTATTCGGCAGAGTGGAGCTTTGGTTGTAATATTTATTGTATTGGGTTTATTTGATTGGTTAGGATATTTGGCACCTGTGGCTAGATTGGGTGATTTGGTAATAAATCCGGTGCAAGTCAGGGTTGAAAGTGTAAAGAGTGCTATGCGAATGAGCTGGAATAGAGTTTTGGGGAAAGATGATGTAAGTAGTGAGTTGCAGGTAATGAAGCAACTAGTGAGAGGAGAAGTTGAGCAAACGGCAGAGTTGAATAGGTTAAGAAGCGAAAATGAAGCGTTTCGTAAATTGATAGATATTCATCCCGGTAGAATGGAACTAAAAACAGCCTATGTTTTGTCTATAGCTGATGATGGAGTGTTTATCGATGTGGGGCGAGAATATGGGATTGATGCAGGGATGGTGGTGATGGTAGATGGAATTCTTTGGGGACAGGTGGTGAATGTGGAAGATCAGAAGTCTAAAGTTAAAATTTTAAGTGATGATAAAACTGAGTGGAGAGTAAGTGTATTAAATGATAAAGGAGAGAAGGTTGATGGAATTTTGGGATCTAAAGACGGAGTTTTGGAGATTAGGGGGATTTTGGTTAGTGATAATGTAAATATAGGGGATGATGTGGTGAGTGTAGGAGGAGATGGTTTGTTAGCCAATTTGCCAATTGGCAAGGTTTTGTCTTTATCAGTAGTTGATGAAACGGCTTTATATCAATTTGCACAAGTTGCTTGGCCTATTGATAGTGATTATGTGACAAGGGTGGCAGTGATTATTAAGTGGTGATGACTGGAGTTGGGCGATAGGTGCGTGTTATATTGATGAGTATGGGACAGTGGGGTTGGAGCATGGGAGACCATGTATATTCAAAAGAAGATTTTCAATGGCGCGAGCCTAAGCAAACGCGGAAGTGGTTCTTAGGTTGGTGGTTGTGTTTGGTTTTGGGCGTGGGAGTATTGTTGTTGAGAGCAATGGAGTTGCAGGTTTGGAGTGGTGAGTATTTTTATGCGCGGGCCGATGATCAGCGGATGAGGTTGGTATCGATTCCTGCGTCTAGAGGGATAATTTATGATCGGAATGGTGAACCTTTGGTGAGGAATGTGCCTGTGTTTCGCAAATTAATGATTGACCCAATCAAAGGGCTATATTTGGAGGTAATTAATCGGGAAGAAGCCTTGGCAATGAAAGAAACGGATGAACAGGTTCAAGTGATTGAGGCGGTTGATAGACAGTATTTCTATGGTAAAGAGTTGGCGCATGTTTTGGGTTATTTAGGAGAAACAAACGAAGATGAAATTAATGCTTCGGGGATGACGAACGAGGGTTGTGCTAAGAAATTAGAGTTGGGAAGTTTGATTGGGAGATCTGGAATTGAGTCTTCATTTGATTGTAGTTTACGTGGAAATGATGGGACGCTTCTATTGGAAGTCGATACGTCTGGAGGAATGGTGAGGGAGTTCGGGAGGGAAGCACCTGTAAGTGGAGATAGAGTTGATTTGACAATTGATTTGGGTTTGCAGAAAAAAGCTTATGAGGCAATGGGTGATAAGGTAGGAGCATTGGTTGCGATGGATCCGAGCAATGGTGAGGTGTTGGCGATGGTATCTGGACCTACTTTTGATCCTGAGTGGTTTGGATTGAAGTCTAGAATTGATGCTAAATATCAGACGAATGAATCGTTGAATGATTTGTTTAATGCTGGTGGGAAACCGTTGTTAAATCGAGCAGTTTCTTCGATGTATCCGCCTGGGTCAGTATTTAAGTTGGTAACCGCGTTGGCAGGTTTGGAGGAAGGGAAGATCGATGCGAATGATTTGTACACAGATACGGGGATTGTGCAGATGGGAACTTATCAATTCCGTAATTGGTATTATTTGAAGTACGGGGCAGGGGAAGGTTCTATGAATGTAGTAAAAGCATTGGCTCGATCAACGGATACTTTTTTTTATGATTTGGGAGGGAAGTTGGGACCAGATTTGATGGCGAAGTGGGCTAGAAATTTGGGTTACGGTTCTATAACTGGAATTGAGATCCCTGGTGAAGTAAGTGGGTTGATTCCTGATCCGGAGTGGAAACTTAAGACTAAGAATGAACGATGGTATTTGGGAAATAGTTATCATATGTCCATCGGTCAGGGAGATGTGTTGGTGACTCCGATTCAGGTGGCACAAGTAACTGGAGTGTTTGCTAATGAGGGAATGATTTGTGCTCCGCATTTGGTTAAAGGAGATGCGAGTTGTAATAAGGCAAATATTAATATGGCTGATTTAGAAACTGTAATTGCCGGGATGAGAGCTGTTTGTAGTCCTGGGGGGACGGCTGTGGTGTTTAATGATGTACCTTATGGGGTGGGTTGTAAGACAGGAACTGCAGAGTATGGTCCTCGAGATGAATTCGGAAGAAGGGAAACTCACGGATGGATAACAGTAATGGGGATTGGAAATAATGATGAAGATATGGTTAGGGCAAAACCTTTTGTGGTGAGTGTTTTGGTTGAAGGTGGTGGTGAAGGGTCGATCGTAGCTGCTCCCATTGCCAAGGAAGTAATGGATTATTGGTATGGATTGGAGTAATTAGGCCGCGGGGATAATATAAATGATTGCAATGATCATTGCGCCCCAAATTATTACAGATGTGAGAAGTGGTTTGTCAGTAAGAAGAATGCGTTCCGGGCTTTCGGCCTTGGAACCGTCAAAGATGATTTTTTGGTATCTCATTATGGTGTAAATGACGATGGGGATGGTGCTCATGAGCCATTTGTTGTGACCTGCAAGTGTGTTAGGGAGGAGGGCAAATATTTCGGGGAATTGTTGATTGAAGTTGGTAGGGGATGGGGCGAAAAATGTAAATAGTGACCAAGAAAGAAATGATGCATTGGCGAACATGGTGACATAACTGTTAAGAGCGTCGGAGGAGTATTTGGAAAGTACGATACGGGGCGAGGGAGTGCGATCAGTTATGATCGATAGCTCGGCACGTCGTTTGCCAACTGCGATAAGTAGTGATGTGGCAATTACACAGATGAGAAACCAGATTGACATGTGAGCGTTAATAACTAATCCACCAGCATATACGCGGATAATAAATCCTGTGGCGATGACAAATACATCAATGATGGCGATATGCTTGAGGTAGAAGGAGTAAGCAATTTGTAGAGCAATATAAATTAAGGTGAAGAGGAGGAGGAAGCTGGATAGTTTGGCTGCAAAATAGAGTCCGGTTATGAGGAATAATAGACAAAAGATGATTGCTTGATTAACTGATATTACACCTGATGCGATGGGACGAAATTTCTTAAATGGATGTTTGCGATCTGATTGGCGATCTACGATGTCATTGAATAGATATACAGCTGATGAAATAATTGAAAAAATGATGATGGCTTGAGCAGTTTTGATAAATAGCGGTTGAACGAATAGATTGCCTGAGAATATGAGAGGCGCTGCAATTGAGATGTTTTTGATCCATTGACGAGGTCTGATGGAACGTACTAAGTGATAAAGATAAGTAAGCATTGGCTAAAGAGGATAAATATTTTGAGATTATTGTATCAACAATTGGAGTATTTAGATAGAAAGCCTACATGAATTTTTTGATGATACCAATGACTCCTTGGTCCCAGCCAACGCGGTGAGTAGTGCCAACTGTGTTTTCGACTTCAGTATAGTGTTTTAGATACCAATCGTAAGTATTGATAAGAGTTTGGACGTTACTGCGTTTGGGTCGCCAGCCTGTGCTTTTGAGTTTGTCTATTGAGACGAATGAATCTTTATCGGCGGTTTCATAAACCCATTTGTAGAGAGGGGATAAGTGGAGAGCGTCAAGAGCACGGAGTGCCGGTTTGGCGATAATAGCAGGAACTGGGAAGACACGGCTTCCATTGCCAGCGTGAGTACATAGTGCTCCGACATCTTGATTGACTGTTTGGTATTTTTCTGCCCCGATATTGAAAGTGTCATTGATTTTGGTGGACTTGGAAGTAGATAAGATCATGATGGCGTCTACCAAGTCTTCAACTTCGAGTAATTGGTAGCGATTGTTACCATCACCAATGATGGGAATCCGTTTGCCAAGTCTGACCCAGTTGAATAATATTTGGAAAACCCCAAGCCGTTCGGTGCCGATGAATGTTTTGGGGCGAATGATGGGGACAACCATTCCTTGGGATTTGGCTTGATTACAAAGTCTTTCTGCTTCGATTTTGGCTATTCCATAAGGACCAACACCTTGGACAGGATCAGTTTCAAATAGAGGGTGATGATCGGGAATACCGTAGACTGCGGTTGAACTAATGTAGATGGTGCGTTTGACGTGATGCTTGGAAGCTGATTCGAGGATGTTTTGGGTTCCTTGAATTGTTGTGGTGGTAATTTGTTGGGCGGGTTCAAGAGGAAGAGAAGCAGCTGCGTGGATAATGAAGTCTTGGTCTTTGGCAGCTTGATCGACTAGTTTGGAATCTCGGACATCGCCTTTAAAAAAATTAACTTTTTTTTGTAAGTCTGATTCGATGATGTCGTTACGATCCAAAACACTAACTGTGTGTTTATCTTTGAGAAGTCTTTTGATGAGATGAAATCCGAGGAATCCAGCACCGCCTGTAATTAGGAATTTCATATCGTTAGTTTGTGACAGATGCATAATAAAGTCAATTAGTTTTATGATTAATACATGGAAGAGCGAGAAGCTTATTTGATGTGGAGTATGTGTTATGGAATTGGGCCGTCGCGAATAATGCAGCTAAAGGGCAAGTTCGGAGGTTTGAGTGAAGCTTGGAACCAATTTGGAAAGGAAAATCAAAAATTAAAATGGAATGAAAATTTGGTTGATAAGGTGTTGAGTTTTAGGAAGAATTTTGTGATTAAAAATTATTTAAATAAACTAAAGTCAGAAGATATTGATTATTTGGCGTGGTGTGATGATGAATATCCTGAGAAATTAAAAAAAATTAGTCATGCACCGAGTGTACTTTATTATCGTAAGGGAAAAGATAATTGGTTGGATTTGTGGAAGATGCCATGGTTAGGGGTGGTGGGAACCAGGAAGATAACTGCATATGGAGTTGGTGTGACCAAAATGTTGGTTGAAGGTGTGGTGAATCAAGGGGTGGGTATTGTTTCGGGTTTGATGTATGGAGTTGATGAGATCGGTCATCGAGCTTGCATTGATGTTGGAGGAACTACGATTGGAGTTTGGGCTGGAGGGTTGGATACGTTGAATGTGGGAGGCCGGAGTGCATTGGCCCGGGCGGTTTATGATAGCGGTGGGGCGTTGGTTAGTCCATATAGGGTGGGGTTTTTGCCGAGTGCTGCTACTTTTCCTGCTCGCAATGAATGGGTTGCAGGATTGTGTGATGCATTGTTAGTGGTTGAAGGAAGTGATAAAAGTGGAACATTGATTACGGCTGGATTTGCAGCTGAGCTGGATCGGCCTGTTTTGGTAGTTCCCGGACCGATTACGAGTAGTCAATCAGCAGCGCCAATTACACTGCTAAAAGCTGGGGCAATTCCAGTTTCGAGTGTAGAGGATGTGTTAGCTTGCTTGCCGATAAAAGCAATTTCTATTAAAAAGAAAAACAAATTACAACTTGGTGCTGATGAAGAAAAAATTTTGGAGATTTTGGGTCAGGGGCAGATGTCGGGAGATGAAATTGCTAGGAAGCTAAATATGAAGATGGCAAGTTTGATGGAATTACTAACGATTCTTGAGTTATCAGGGGTGTTAGTTAGGAGCGGAGAGAACTGGGTGGTCAGGATTTAGAAAAAATAATTGGGCATGAATTTGGTTACAAAAAGATTATAATGATGCTAATGACAAATGTGGCCGTGAGTGGCTGGTCTGGTGCTGGATCGACGAGTGTGACGCTTATTTTGGCTTTGATGCTCCAAAGAAAATATGTTTATATTGGTTCGGTATTTAGGTATATTGGTGAGTATTTAGGATATGATGATGAGGGGATGTCAAGGATTGAGGCTGATTTGTTATTAGAAAGACAGATCGGCAGATTGATGGATGAGTATGTTGATTGGGTGTTAGTGAATGAGAATAATATAATCCTGGAATCAGATTTGTCTTGTTTTAGAATCGGTAAAAGAGATGATGTATTTGGAGTTTTCTTGGAAGCTTCATTGGAGGATCGTTAAAGAAGAGTGATTTCGGATTTGCGGGGGGAAGATGCGGCGGGGGTTTTGGAAGCTCGGGATATTGTGCATAAGGAGTTATATGGTGAGTTGTGGGGTGTGGATTTTTTTGATCGAGATTTGATCGGACAAAAGTATTGGCATGTAGTTGATAATGGAAGAATTAGTTTGAGAGAAACTGTGAGTCAGATACTGGGATTAATGGCTGGGTTTGCGAGCTTGAGAGATGAATATGATTGGGCAAAATTAGAATCAGAAATTGATGATTGGATGAATCTATTTGAGCATGAAGGGAAAAGGGGATTACGTGATAGGCTTGGGGAAATGGGTTTGCTGTGGGGACAGGATTTGATTTTGAAACAATTGAATGATTTGTTTGGAGAAAAAGTTGAGAAATTACCATCGGCTGTAGTAGAGTTAATTCGTGGAGGTAATCTTTTAAGTGAAGTTTAGGTTATGATAGAGTGAATTTATGAATAATAAATTTTATCAATTTGGAACTCTGATTGAAGGACAAGAGGAGTTATTGACGTTGCCTAATAATGTAGTCTTTGAGCATGGTCAGTGGCAGGGATTCCTATTTGGGCAGTCGTGGGGGGATTATTATGAAAAATTAGCTCAAGATAAAGTTGAGTGGATGAAGAGAGATGATGCAGAAGTCGATGAAGAGCGTCAGCAAGTTATTCCATGGTTAATATTTCGATGGAATGATTATTACTTGGAAATTAAAAAAGGTCAGGAAGGTCCACATACAAGGCTTTATAATAAATATTCGTTGGGGTTTGGAGGACATGTTTTTAAGCACGAGCTAGATAAAGTGGGAAGTTTGAATGATTGGATAAGAGAGAGATTTTTGCAGGAAATGGATTATAAAGGTAATTTGAAAATAAGCACTTTGGGAGTGGTAAATGATAATACTGATGAATTGGGACATACTCATTTTGGGGTTGTTTATTTAATTGAAGGAGACAGTAATGTAATCAGTTCTAAGAAAAATTTAGCGTTGAGATTGTCTCCTTTGTCTGAATTTAGTGGGGATGATGTGCGATACTGGGACAGATGGAGTCAGATGGTGTATCGACAACTAAGGGACTTGGAGATTTATAATGCTCGGAAGTAGATTTGGTTGGGTGTCAAGTTTATCTGATTGAACTGTATGAGCAAACCATGTATTATGAATAGGAGTTTATCGTCTCCAACACCTCATACCTGCCATGAGTTTGAGGATGGAAATATATTATGGAATTGAAAAAGATTGATCAGAAAGT
>CAYUGO010000023.1:0-12910 GCA_964444295.1 uncultured Gammaproteobacteria bacterium
CTGATATCCTCGGGCTTGATTTTCGGGAATTATTTCTAAAACTTCAAGAGGAATGCTTTTGGTTTTGAGTGAAATGAAGGGGACTTCAAGATGTTCCGCAATTAATTGACCCAATGCTTGCTCTGAGATTATGCCGCGGAAAATTAGAATGTCTTCAATAGGTCGCTCAAGTTCTTGGGCTGCTTTTTCGCAGGATACATAATCTTCTTCTGATACGAAGCCCGAATTGACGAGAATATCATGGAGATTTGGGGGCAGGTTGGACATAAAAATTTTAGAAATTATTCTTTGGTTTTGGACTTCTTAGGTGAACTCTCGATATATTTATGAATAACTTCAATTATTTGACTCGGAGTTAGTCTAGCTTTGATGAGAAATTCATTAGCGCCAAGATCAAGAGCAGCCTTTTGTTCTTCTTCTTGGGTAAGATTAGATAAGCAGATAACTGGGATTGATTTGGTAACTTTATGATTGCGAATTTCTTCTAAGACATCCAAGCCGTTCATTCGAGGCAACATAATATCAAGCATGATTATGTCTGGAACTTGGGCAATTGATTCATCAAGAGCAGATTGACCATCGGTACAAGTAATAACCTCATGACCGTCGTTGCGTAGATGAGTTGAGTATATTTTGATTAAGAAAGCATCATCGTCAGCAATTAAGATTTTGGCCATATTTATTTGGAATTAAGTAACGGATAAACTTGTTTTTTTAGTAATTCTATTTCGCTAACCAAAGCTTCTGACTCTTGACTGGCCATTTTGAGGGCAACTTGAGTATCCCCTTTGGATTGCTCAAGCTCCCAAATTGCTGTTCTAACGGTGGTTAATCTTCCAAGAATTCGATGGAACAAAATATGTATTTCGTCAAGTTCTAATGCACTATCCATGATTACATTGTACTCATTAATGGCAAGGGGTGACAGACTTAATATTTGAGGAGATGAAGGAAAGATTATGACAAAAATTGATTTACTTTTTGTAGGAATTGCTCGGGATTGAGATCAGATTTTATCAAAATATTACTTACGCCAAGCTTTTTGCCTTCGGTAAAAATTCCATCATGGGATAAATTGGTCATATAAATGATTTTTTTGTTTGGTGATAATGAAGGGTTCTTTTGTAGATCTAACAAGACAGTTCTGCCATCTCGCTCTGGCAACATAACATCTAGGAGAACTAAGTCGTAACCACCCTTATGCATCGCAGCAAAAGCTTCGTCTCCATCAACTGCGACATCAACTGCGTATCCCGATTCAGTTAAAACATCGAGGTATATTTCTCGGAGGAATTCTTCATCTTCTATAAGTAAGATTTTTGCTTTGGCCATATTGTTTACTATCGCATAGTAGAGGGCTTTTATCAATTTGTTAGAAAACTGCTTCTACGGGGAGTGAAAAGGTAAAGGTTGACCCTTTGCCGAGTTGTGATTCAACCCAGATCCTTCCTCCATGCCTTTTGATGATCTGATTGCAAATATATAATCCCAAACCTGTTCCGCCGGCTTCAGCTACACTGACAAGCGTTCCATTTAATCTGCCAAATTTAGTAAAAAGTTTGGACATATCACTTTTGGAAATACCTTTGCCTGTATCTGTGATGGAAACTTCTACTTTGTCTTTTTGGTTTTGGAACTTAATCTCGATCTTGCCACCTGTTGATGTAAATTTGATGGCATTGCCGATTAAATTAATAAAGACTTGATGTAGTTTGTCAGGATCAGCATTGATGATGTGGGGCGCTTGAGATTGGACATTAATTTCGATGTCTTTTTCTTTAGCTTTGGCAATTAGCTCGTCGACTGCGATTTTGATTTGAGTCTTGAGATCAACTTGGACCGCTTGTAGCTCAATCCTACCAGCTTCAATCCGCGAAACATCTAGCATGTCATTGACTAAAGCAAGCAATCTATCTGTCGAGAGATAGGCTCTGTCTAAATATTGTCGACTTTTGTCACTTAAGACATCTTTGGTGGGGGTTTTGTTGAGAATCATCCACAAATAGCTCTTAATGGCAGTCATGGGAGTACGGAGTTCGTGGGAAGCAATTGAGAGGAATTCATCCTTAATTTTATCTAGCTCAGTTAAACGCTTGTTAGCTTCTCGCAAATCTAGAGTGGCTGATTTGATTTCTTTTTTGAGCCTGATGTTGAAACTGCTGATTTCTTGAAATGAGTTAGCATTTTGGATTGCGACAGATAATTCTGGAGCCAGTATTTGAAGTAATTGTATGTCTTGGTCTGAATAAATATCTCCTGAAGATTTTTCACCTAAAATGAGTTGCCCAATAAACTGATGTTTGAACATCAACGGGATGATCGCACCGATTTCGAACTCTCTCATTATTTGTTTGATGGGATTTTCAGGTAGTTCCTCAAAGATAAGAATTTTCTTGGGACTCTGAGAAAAAAGATGGGAATATTTTTCGAGTTCAGAGAGAGGAAACTGCTTGTTTTTGCCAAGAATCCTCAGACGGGATCTTGCACCATGTTCTACTAGAATTACAAAAGCTGTTTGAATACGAAGATTAGATTTGAGCTCGGATATAGTTTTGTTAACCAGATCTTCTAAATCGATATTTACGGAAATTAGATGATTGAGTTTGGTTAGGAGGACCTGCGTGTCATATCTGCCTTTGAAGAAAAAATTATCAGTAACTCGTTCAACGTATTTTTTGATCGGTTGAAATGTATAGGCAAGAACTAGAGCTAGAACCATAGAAATACTGAATTGATCGCTATTTAATTGAGTCGGGAATAGATACTGACCGATGACAAATAATAAGGTGGCATAAATAGTCGAAAGAATTAGAATTAAAAGAGTGTAGGAGACTGTCCGAGCTACGACAAGTCGAATATCCATCAAGCGGTGTTTGGCGATGGCATAGGCTACTGGAGCGAGGAGGGCGAATGTAGAAACTTGTCCAACCCAGTTTAGTTGGAAATATCCGAGAGTAGGCAAGATTAGATTGCTAATCATTCCTGCAAAACTGGCGGTTATTAAACCAATGAGAATATATTTGATTTGAAGTTTTTGGATACCAGATGATTTATGAAAGGCTTTGATTTGGATAAGAATTGCCCAGTTGAACATCAAAATGATGTAAGCGATATAAAAAATGTAATATCCCCATCCGAAATTGATAGCCGATTCTTGATTGCTGATACGATCGACTGATTGAATAATTAGATTTGGAACCAGCGTCATGCAAGCAACTATTAGACCGCTGATTATGGCTAGATATATTTTGAATTTGGGAGGGTGTTTGTAGGAAAAATATAAGCCAAATAAGACAAACCCTGCAGGTATAAAGGTTGGGAAAAAATATAGAATGCGGGTCCACCAGACAGCAGAACCTAAAGGGACAATCCGATAGAAAAACATAGCCACACACCACATGACAATGGCATAAGTCGTGTATTCGAAGTATTTGGTAGCAAGGGTCTTGGCAGACCGTGCACGGACGACAATTGCTAATGAAAAATTAGCAATTGCAGCAATCAAAATAAGCAGGCTTTTGTAATCCATAAACTATCCTCTGGTTAAATAGTACGTTGAGAGAAGAAGCGGGTCAAATTGGAAGAATTAAATATTATCAATATGCTTTTGTGGGAAAATTGAAGACTAGATTATCTAGGCGAAAATCGAATCTTACCCGTGTCTACTCGATATCCTCTAAACTGAAGATCATCCGGCAAATTAACTCCGACATTTCTAGCTGCCTGGGTCCATATATCAATGGACATAGGATTAGCAGGACCATTATTAAAGGGTATAGTCCTGCCTGTGAGAATTGCGGTGATTAATTGAGATTCACAAGTAAAGGCTGCCGTTATCTCTCCACTCGAGAGGAGCCCTTCCTTACCATAACCATAGGGAACTTCACTTAGTTGTCCGTTTGTTATTTGTACACGTTGAATTCCACCTGGGAGAGTCGACACCACTCCAAAGAGAGGGGCGTCAGAATTGCCAAAATATGCTGGTGGCTGGGAATCCTCGACTGCGAAATTGTGGTAAACACCATCCTTATCAGGAGTAAGATGATAGCTAGGTGCGAGATTATTGGTAGCTGTAACAATGGCTGTAGTGCTTGCTATTAATTCTTCGTATGAGTCGACGACTTTGGTTGGGACTCCGTACTCTTGATTTATTTCTGATGCAAGGGATTTTGCTTTCTGGGAATTTTTGTCATAGATAACTAGTCCATTGGCACTTTTTGTATTGAAAATTTCTCGAGCAATTGATGCCCCCATAATACCAGCTCCCATAAGTCCTACTGGATTATTGGACAAATCGTATCCCAATCTACGAGATGCTTCTACCGATGTTTGGTTAGCATAATATGAAGTTAACTCATGACCGGTCACGGAATTAATTCCCAAACGTTCTTTGAGGGTTCGTCCGTAATCGGTCGGTCCGGGCAAGGTCATAGACAAACCAAGAGTTGACTCGGAAGAAAGAATACCGGCATCAATTGCAGTCTGAAGATTAGAAAGCAAAATCCTGTTTACATAATGCGCAACTTCCTTAATACTGCGATGTTTTGAACCTAATGATTGTGCTCTAATAGCAGCCATTTCACCCAAAAGTAGACCTGTGCCAATGACATAGCCAAGGTTTTGTCCATCACCATCAACATAAGCAGCTTGAAGAGAGAAAGGATGATGACTGTACACATCTAATTGTTCTGGAAGCGAAAGTCCTTGTAGCCTGGGAAAATGATGCTCTACATCATGGAACTCACCATTTCGTGAGGCTATATCTTTGAGTTCATGACCCGGACCTAATGGTAGTTTAAGAATCCCATTACCTAATCGGGCAGAGGAACTTCCGTTAGGTAATAAATCCATGTCCCGAGGATGAATTACAAAAGCTCCTTTTCCCATAGGGAGATTACTCTTCCCTCTGGCTATCTCTATATCGACTTCAAGACTCTCGGATACCTTATCAATCTCTTCACGGGAGATTCCTGCCCGACCGGCGTATCTTCTGTATAAATCAATTGACTCTCCGTCTAGGCCAATAGGTTCTATGGGCTTGGTATAGTGATAGTTTTCTAAAGGTCTATTCATGTTATAGTTATTGTTATAAGTCTATTATAAATTAGATGATTAAATATAGTAAGAAGTAAATAATCTATTTACGGCAATAATTATCTGTCTATACAATGTATACAGTTGGGGGGTGTTAAATCAAGATATATGTTAATATAGATTTGTAGGTTGGGGTGTAGATTAAAAATCTACATTCAGGAAAGTCCAGACAGCATGAAGCAGGGCAAAGTAGGTAACTACTTTCTTCGATGAAAGTCGGAGCAAGTCAGAGCCACAGAGACGAGCGTTGTGAAACGATCCTGACGCAAGTTGGGGTGTCTACTCTCTAGAGGAGAGGGGACGGCAATCCTTCCCGCTGCAAGTTTCGAATTCTACGATATGAGTTGCTTCAACCAGCCATTTGAAAAAATGCTCGTAGAGAAGAAAACGCACCAGACAGATGATCTACCTTTGACAGAATCTGGCTTATAAAAAACTAATTTTTGGGTGGGCTATCATCAAGATAAAATTCTTGAACGATAGCCCTGCCAATGAGAACCGCAGGAACTGCCAAAATAGCTCCCGCTACCCCTGCTAGTGCCAGACCTACGACTAACGCCAAGATTGTAACCAAGGGTTTAACACCGGTATTTCGGGACATTATCTGGGGCACAATGATGTGGTTTTCAAGTTGTTGGACGAACACACTCCAAGAGAGGGCTCCAATGCCAAACCAAGTCCCTAAACTAAAACCTGAAATAATTGCAGGAATGGCTGCAATTGCAGGTCCAATATTAGGAACAATTTCAAGAAATCCTGCGACAATGGCTAATGGTAAAGCATAGGGAATACCCAAAAGTAAAAATCCTATATATGACAGACAGCCTACTATTAACATGAGCAATAACTGGGCCCTAACCCAACCTCCCATTTCAATTTCGATTTGGTTAACTAAACGTTCTATGCGAGTTTCTAATTTGGGGTTACCCAGTAAGAAACTTAGATATTTGTGTAAATTGTTACGTTCTAAAAGTAGATAAAAACTAATGACTGCGGTTGTAAAAATATTTAGAACGTTAGAGAAAAATCCAGAAATTATGGTGAATAAGTTGCTTGATAACCCTCCTAGCTGAGAAAGAAATTGGGTGAGAAAGGCCGTGTCAACTTGATAAGTTGAACCAAAGCTTGAGATGTACTTAGGGAGTTGGTTGAGAAGTTTGGTCGTTTGGGTGGTGAGCGGTTGGGCAATAATTGATACGAATGTTGCAATGATGAGGATGAAAAAAGTATAGATTAAAATTACAGCGCTGACTCGATTGATCTTGTGATTGAAAATCTGCCCTTTTTGAACTCTACCGACTAACGGGTTAAAGGCTGCCATTAGAATTAGTGCTATGAAAATTTGGAGCAAAATATCTCTTAATTTATAAACAACTACTGTGCCGGCAAGGACTGCAAGTGCAGTCAAAAAAGTCTTGGTAGTAATTTCAATTTTTTGGGGAACTGAGGACATGTTTATTTATTAATTTTACTATACCATTCTTGGACATTGGTAGCTATTTGATCATAGTTTAGCGTGTCAATATCAAACCAATTAATTTGTGGTTGTTTGTTAAACCAAGTCATTTGTCTTTTGGCGTATTGACGTTCAGCTGTTGTCCAGCGCTTGAGGGCTTCGGATTGTGAATATTTACCTTCACGGTAATCCAGCCATTGTTGATAGCCAATTGTGTTACGAACTAATGGGGTAATTAAATTTTGGCTAGTTAGGAAGTCTATTTCGGCATTAATTAACGAGGCTCTGGCAAAAACTCGCTGGGCAATCAAATCATTGTATCTTGAGTCATTAATTGGTTTTAGACCAACCCAGTAAGTGTTCCACGAGGTGTCCAATTGCGAAGGTGAAGTTGAAGAAGGCAAATGCGAATCCTGTGTCACTTCAATTGCCCGAATTAAGCGTCGAGGATTAGATTTGTCGGAATTGTTAAGTTTTGCATATTTAGTGGGATTGATTTGGTTAAGTTTAGACTGCAACTGAGAGACTGATAATTGGGATAATTGATTGCGCAAATCTTGATTAGGTTTGATGAAGATCGTGTCCGGAGGACTAGTTAAGGCAGATAAATACCAACCGCTACCGCCAACGATGATAGGTGACGAAGATAAGTATTGGTCGTAAATATGAATGACTGCCCTGCGATAATCAGCTATAGAAAACTGATGAGTAGGTGAAAGAAAATCGTAACCCCATAGCCTGGTCTGGCCATTGGTATAGTAAATAATTGATATGTTTTGGAAATCCTCTACTTTCTGTTTTTGCCAACCAGCTGGAATATCTTTGCCGGTAACAACATCAAGATATTGATATACTTGTCGTGAATCCGCTGAGATGATATCGCAATTTAAAGCATGAGCTAATTCCAAGGATAGGGAAGTTTTGCCGCTGGCAGTTGGTCCACAAATAATGCAACTTTGGTATTTAGTAGCCATTAATTTCTTTTTCTAAAATTTTCCAACGGGCTTTTTTAATTTGATGTGGAATATCGTCAGCAAAAGCTTGTTCTGATGCTGTTCCTGGTCGTGGCGAGTATCTGGATATATATGCTTTGGTAAATTGAACTGTATCGGCGAGTCTGCGAGTGAGCTCAAAGTCGCCATCTGATTCTGAGGGAAATCCTACAATAATGTCAGTAGAAATCTGAATTTCGGAAATTGAAAGTTTGATTTTATTAATTAAATCAAGATATTCTTGAGCCGAATACCAGCGATTCATTTTTTTGAGAATTTTGTCACTACCTGATTGGACAGGTAAATGTAGTTGGCGAGATATCTGGGGATGCCCTGCCATGACTTGGATTAATTCATCGGAAAAATCCCATGGATTAGAGGAGATGAAATCGATTTTGGAAAAGGAAGGTTTTATTTGACATAGGGTCTGTAATAATGCAGGAAATAAGGTGGGAATGCGAACTTTACCTAAATGTTTAACCATGGTTGGTCTGACTTTGGTACCATTGGGAAGAATGTAGCCGTCTGTATCAATAAATTTGGAGATATCTTGCGAAGGAAAAAACTTATGGACTGTTTTGTCACGTAAGACTTGGATATTATCGGCTCCTAGAATTAAATCAGCTCCATAGGAATTAACATTTTGACCGATAAGTGTGATTTGAGTGTACCCGTGATCAGCTAAATGCTGACATTCGTCAATTATTTCTTGATAAGATCGACTAATTTCTCGGCCTCGGCTGAATGGCACTATACAGAAAGTGCAGAAATTATTACAGCCATTGGAAATGGGAACCAAGGCATGTGTCGGGCTGGTTCTAAGGGGTTCATTGTTAAAACCAACTTCTTCGATAGGCAGAAATTCATCAACTTGAGGTAAACGGCGGCGCATTTTGGCGGCCACTCTACCTGAAGGTTCTCGTGCGGATGCACCCACCAAGCAGCCTGTGACGATAATTTTCTTAGGAAAACCGGTCTGTTCTTTGGAAGCAATTAAATTATGGTACAGACCATAGACACGCTCTTCGGCCATTTGCCTTACCATACATGTGTTAATGATGACCACATCAGCATGAAATTCGTCTCGTCCCTTAGTATATCCTTGAGATTGATATTGCGCATTAATCCTTTGGCTATCCGCCTCGTTGGCTTGACAGCCAAAAGTAATAACAACATATGTTTTCATAAGTTGTTATTGTACCAGCTAGGGGTTAATTAAACTTATTTAACGGCACGCTTGAGATCTTTACCCGGAGAGAAACGAGCAGCTCGGTGGGCTTTGACAATCCTGCGGATTTTGGTGTTAGGAATTACCACAGGTTTATCTTCGACGTAAACAACTTTATATGTTCCGTGGCCTGAAATGAGGACTTTTTCGCCTTTGGATAAGGCAGTAGCGATTTGCTCCAGATAAGTATCTATGATTTCTCTAACCGCTCTCTTGGTAGTATAAGGGCCAAGCTTCTGGGCGATTTTATCAATAATTTGATTTTTGGTCATATTTGAGTGATCACCTCTTTCCCATTTTTAATTAAATTTATAATTACACACTACAGACAATACACGACGTTTGTCAAGTTGTATTGGTGTTTTCTCGACTTTGATGAAGTAAATTAAGCAGCGACAGCAACAGCTCGGACATCCCTGATCCCCGTGACCTTGATCTGACCCACATAGTCAGCTTCTTTTTGAAGTTTTTGGGCGATTTTGGAAACAAGAATTGTTAATTCTGAATCAGAAACTAAACTTGGTTTTACTAAAACGCGGACATCTCGACCTGCCTGATAGGCTATGGCTTCAATAACCCCTGGGAAACTAGAAGCTATTTCTTCAATCTTAGTCATTCGCTTGAGATACCCTTCATGTGGTTCATAACGAGCTCCTGGTCTACCACCAGAGAGCGCATCGGCAACCCAGACAATGCGAGAAACTGGAGATGAAAAAGGTTTATCTTCGTGATGCTCAGCAACCGCATTGATGACGATTTCGGGAAGATCGTACTTACGCAAAAGATCTACACCAAGCTGTACATGACTGCCTTCGTCTTCGGTGACCACCTTGCCGATATCGTGGAGAAGGCAGGCAAGGCGGACCATTTGAACATCAGCCCCTAGCTCGCCCGCAATACTGACTCCAATTTTGGTTTCTTCGATGGTGTGATTGATCATACTCTGACCATAGGAGAAACGGAATTTGTATCGGCCAAGAATTTTGACTAGTTCTAGTGGAAGATTATAAATCTTGCAAGTGTGGCATAGCTCCTCACCTGCTTCAAGGATAATTCTTTCGACATCTAACTTAATTTTTTCGACGATTTCTTCAATCCGATCTGGCTGGATGCGTGCGTCATTTATAAGTTGAATTAATGCCCGACGAGCGATTTCTCTACGAACGGGATCAAACGATGATAAACGAATAGTGTTTGTTTCGTCCATGTCAATCTCGACTCCTGTGGCGTATTCGAAGGTACGAATGTTTTTGCCTTCTCGGCCAATAATGCGACCTTTGATTTCGTCTGAAGGCAATCTAACGCTGGATACTGTGTATTCAGCTAAGTAATCAGTTGCACCATGAACCATGGTATCGAGAATTATTTCTTGAGCTTTATCTTGAGATGTTTTCTTGTATTCTTCTTCAGCGGTTCTGATGCGTTTGGCAACTTCGTCTGAGAGAGTTTTTTCGAGTTCGGTTAGGAGTAAATCTTGAGCTTCTTGACGAGTGAGAGATGAGGCTTTTTCGAGTTTGGTAATCAAATCTTGTCTAATCTGATCTAGCTGTTGCTTGGTTGTTTGAAGATCAGATTGCTCAATGGCGAGTTTCTTTTCAAGCTCAGTTAGAGTTTGTTCTCTTTTGGTAAGTTGCTCAGCGAGCACGTGAAGTGAATTATTGTCTGACATATTTGTATGTTGGCACGAAGCTAGCAATGATTGATCAAAGTCTTACCCATACCTCTGTGGAGTATAGAAGAGTGCTTCATGTGGGGATAGTATACGATTGAGGCTGGTTATAAGTCAATCGCCGGACAATATTTGGTCTGTAACTTGTTTGATTTGTGAATAACTAAAGCCTCTTCTTGATAAATAAGCGAATAGTTTTTGTTTCTGAACTTGGGGTGGGTAAGATGACAACCGTTTGAAATACTTGCGAGCTACAGGCTCACATGAGAATGACTCATCTACATCATTAAGCACGTCATTTAGAATCTGACTTTCAATTCCTTTGGAACGTAACTCTGCTTTGAGTTCTTGTTTGGATCGTGGGCGAAACGATTGACGATTCTGAACCCACCATTTGGTAAATTTAACATCGTCTAGCAACTCGAGCTTGTGCAGTTTGGCAGAAATAAAATCAACTTGGTCCGGAGGAATATTTTTGGTAGCCCAGGTGTCGAACTCTGCTATAGAATGTGGACGAAGAGTCGCCCATTTGATGGCTTTATTAATTAATTGGGAAGACTGGGATAACTGAGTTAATTTGAGCCATTGTTGGTCGTTTAAAACTTGACCAGTCTTAAGATGCTCTGATAACACAATGTCGAGCGGCAGAATTACGTGTAAATTTTCGATTAATGAAACTCTGACTTTATGATTAGGAAGGGCCACGATGCGGGAAATCTGCATTGAGTTATTCTAGTGATGAATCTGGATCTGAGGTTTCGTCGTTGGTTTCTCCAAATTCCTTAGGAACTTTACCATTGGCTGTATTAACTGCTTTCCAAATTTTTTGAGTGATTTCTTGGCTGATTTTTTCGTTTTCTTCTAGGAAATCAACTGCGGCAATTCTACCTTGACCGAGCATTTGGTCTTCATATTTATAAAAAGCACCAGAGCGGTTGATAATGTCCATTTCTACTCCAACATCAAGCAGGCTACCCATTTTGGAAATGCCCTTCTGACCCAAGACTTCAAATTCAGCTACGCGGAAAGGAGAGGCTACTTTGTTTTTGACTACCTTAACTCTATGGCGAGATCCCATGATTTTGTCTTTATCTTTGAGAACTTCAATTTTGCGTACGTCTAATCTGATTGAAGCATAAAATTTCATAGCTAACCCACCAGGTGTGGTTTCGGGATTGCCGAACATAACACCGATCTTTTGACGAAGTTGATTTGTAAAAATACAAACTGTGCGAGTCCGAGAAATAACACCTGTAAGTTTGCGCAAAGCTTGGGACATAAGTCGAGCTTGGACTCCCATCATTGAGTCGCCCATCTCGCCTTCGATCTCGGCTTTGGGAACGAGCGCAGCAACGGAGTCGATAACAATAACATCAAGACCTCCAGAGCGAATTAATGTCTCAACTATTTCGAGAGCCTGCTCTCCTGTGTCCGGTTGGGCGATGATTAACTCGTCTAAGTCAACACCTAAGGTTTCGGCCCAGCTTGGATCGAGGGCATGCTCAGCATCGATAAAAGCTGCTGTACCACCTTGTTTCTGAGCTTGAGCTATAACACTAAGTGCAATGGTAGTTTTGCCGGAGGCTTCTGGGCCATAAATTTCGGTGATGCGATTACGGGGCAACCCTCCAACTCCGAGAGCTAAGTCTATCGCGATAGCTCCAGTAGAAACGGCCTCAACCTGAAGATGTTTTTGTTCTCCTAATTTCATAACGGCGCCCTTACCGTATTGTTTCTCAATTTGTTGCATGGCTATGCCCAAGGCTTCCTGGCGTTGTTTGGAAATGTTTTCTTGGGGAGGAGTTTTGGTTTTGTCTGCCATAGATATAGTTCACTTTATGTCACAAAAAAATACATAAGGCAAGAGGAAAAGTAATTGTAAAGATTAAAAGACAGTTAAGGAAAAATGTTTGAGAGAAAAAATAAATTATTTGGGAGTTGAGTTATTGGCTAAATAGTCATCAATAATTTGAATATCAATAATATCCTTGGTTTTGTTGCGGGTTAACTTGATATCTCTAACGATTGCTAAACTAACAAATTTCTTACCTTGAATAAGGTCTGCTGATTGAATTTGAGCGTCAACAGGATATGAATCATTATTGGTAAAATATGACCCTGTTCCCAAAATTTGGATGTTGCCGATATTAATTGATTGAAAATCTTTGGTTTGGGTAATCGGATAAGTTCGGGATAACTTAACCCAAAGATCTGAAGTGACAATAATGTCTAGGTCGTGGGCCGAACGTAAAGAACGAATGGCTAATACCCCTGAGGAAGTAATTGCATATTGGTCAGTTGGCAACTGTAATTGATCAAGTTCTGCGATTAAAGCATGTATCTCCATAAAACAAATTATATTTGACATGTAAATGGTTCAAAAACTTTGGACTGGAGTGGTACAATTAGGAAATATTCGGGGTGTAGCGTAGTTGGTAGCGCGCACGCATGGGGTGCGTGAGGTCGCCAGT
>CAYUGO010000024.1:0-12743 GCA_964444295.1 uncultured Gammaproteobacteria bacterium
TCTTCCCGATCCCCATACATACAACTTGTACCTCCCTGGAAATTTCCTATCATATTCTTGATGATATTCTTCAGCCGGGTAGAAAACACTCACATTCTTAATCTCTGTCACAATCGGTTTTTTAAATCTTGCATCCAACCCCAATTCCCGTTTCGATTCCTCTGCTTTTTCCCGTTGTTCTTTTGAATTAACAAATATCACAGTTCTATACTGTGATCCTCTATCTACAAACTGCCCCCCATTATCAGTAGGATCAACATTTAACCAATACCTCTCAAGCAACGTCTCATACTCTACAACTTTTGGATCAAATTCAATTTCTATCGCCTCCACATGACCAGTACCACCCTCACACACGTCCTGATAACTTGGATTTGGAATCGTACCGCCCGTATAACCACTCATCACCCGAACCACCCCATCCATATCCCGAAAAGCAGATTCCAAACACCAAAAACATCCTCCCGCAAAAGTAGCTAAATTATTTTTCTTATCTTCCATATTACTTATTCCACGATACCATTTCACGCTCACCAAATCTACATTCCCACCCGCAAAAACATCTTTTCCATCTCTTTCCAAGTAATCAATATCTCCACTGGCCTTCCGTGTGGACATGTATAAGGCAACCTGCATTTTCGCAAGTCATCCACCAAATATTTCATCTCATCCTGCGTCAATCGCTGTCCTCCTTTAATTGCGCTCCTACATGATAGATATGTCAAAACTTTCAATTGCTGATCACTTATTCCATCCACCTTGGATTCCTCTATCAAATCTCCCGCCATTTCCACTAATGCTCGTCCGATATTCACATCCTCCCACCCGCTTGGCACACTCAAAACACTCACATCACTTCCCTTGAAATTTAACTCAATTCCTATCTTTTCCAATAGCTGTTTCTGCTCCTCCAAAACTTCTTTTTCTCGCAAATCTACTTCTACCTTAATTGGCAACAATACATCTACTCTTCTGTTTATCTTGTCCTTCAATCCTTCCATGAGTTTCTCATATTGTATCCTCTCATGTGCTGCATGTTGATCAATTAACACCATTCCTCTCTCCTCCTCATGAATAATATATAAGTTATGCATCTGCACAAATTTATTACTCACAAAACGTAAGTCCTCAGAAAACTCCAATTTCGGTTTCCCAGCCTCTCTTTCCAGCAAGTTCAAGTCCAAATTCACAGCTCTTTTCTTTTCTCCCCATTGTCTTGGGCTATTGATCAAATTATAACCTCTACTTCCTAGGTTCGAACTCCAGGATATATCCTTCTTTTGTTCCTCATCCTCCTCACCTCGTACAAATCTCATATCTTCTTTCTCAAGAGCATTCTCGACCATCTTCCCAATCGCACCATATACACCAAAAGGATTAACATATCGCACTTCCTCTTTCCGCGGATGCACGTTTATATCCACCATCTCTCCTGGCATCTCCAAATACAAAATCCATGGCACTTGATATCTGGGCGGTAACAAACTTCCCATGGCTTCCTTTACACTTCGTACAATTCCTCGATCAACTACCACACGCCCATTCACAACTACCACTTGCCGGCAACCTTTTTCTTTTCCCAATTGTGGTTTGCCCACCATCCCCCAAATTTTCCAATGTAAATGATCATACTCAGCCTCAAACATCTGCCTTTTTATCTCCAAACTATAAACACTTCCAATCCTTTCCTTGCGATCCTGATCACCTACCAAATCCAAAATCAATTTTCCATTATGCCATAATCTTATCCCCACAGTAGGACAAGCCAAAGACAATCTCTCAACCATATCCAAACAATATCTCCACTCCGTATTACCCTTTCGCAAAAACTTCCTTCTTGCCGGCACATTAAAAAACAAATCCTCAACCACAACTCTAGTCCCCACACTCATTCCCACCTCCCTCTTACTTATCAACTTCCCCCCTTCAATTACTATCTCCCACCCACTTACCTTTTCTTTCACCTCACTCGCAATTGTAAATTTTGACACAGCACAAATACTCGCCAAGGCCTCCCCCCTAAAACCCATTGTTCTTACTCCTAACAAATCCTCAATCATACTTATCTTACTTGTTCCATGTCTTACAATCGCTAGCTCCAGATCCTCCCTCTCCATTCCGGATCCATTATCAACAATCTCTATCCTATCTACCCCTCCATTTTCTAACCGAATCTCAATTTCACTTGAACCAGCATCAATTGCATTATCAACTAATTCCTTAACAATCGAGGCTGGCCTCTCTACCACTTCTCCCGCTGCAATTTGATCCGCAACTTCACTGGATAATATTTTTATCTTTCCCATATTACAGCCATCATACCAAACTAAATCTTCTCCTTGATCTTGACTATCCAATTCAAAGCTTCAATCGGAGTCATCTCATCTATCTTAATATTTTTCAATTCTTCAATTATCACTCCTTGAACTTCATTTTCTAATCCCATCTGCACCACCATCTGAGGTTTTTTAATCCCTATCTTTTCCTTTCCTTCCAAAAGCACCAACACTTCTCTCGCTCGATTTATTACTTCTGAGGGCAATCCCGCCATTTTTCCTACCGCAACTCCATAACTATGCGAAGCTCCACCACTCACCACCTTATGCAAAAAAACCGGCTCCCCCTTATCATCCACTACAGCCACCTGATAATTAACAATTTGTTTATATTCTCCAGCCAACTGTTGCAATTCGTGATAATGAGTTGCAAACAAAGTCAACGGCCCACAATTCCTCCATTTTTTTGATACCAAATACTCACTAATCGCCCAAGCAATACTAATTCCATCAAAAGTACTCGTTCCTCTTCCAATCTCATCCATAACCACCAGACTTCTATCTGTTGCATTAGCTAATATCGTTGATGTTTCAACCATTTCCACCATAAAAGTAGACAAGCCCTTTCCCATCGCATCACTTGCTCCACTCCTTACAAATACTCTATCCACCAACGACCACTCCATCATTTTTGCAGGCACAAAAGATCCTATCTGTGCCATTAATACCAAAATCGCCACCTGTCGCAAATAAACCGACTTTCCTGCCATATTTGGCCCAGTCAAAATCATCACATTTTTATCACAATCCAAACTCACATCATTTGGTACAAACCTACCTTGATTTATCTTCTCAACTACAGGATGCCTACCTTCTTTGATTTCCAAACCTTTACCTTTTGTTAAACTAGGGCGAACATATCTATTTTTAACTCCAATTTCTGCCAAATTACTTATCACATCAATTACTCCTATCGCATGCGAAAATTGCTGTATTGCCCGCAAACTATCACTAATCAACCCGACCATTTCCTCATATATTCTTACCTCAATCGCCAATATTTTCTCATCAGCTTCCAATACTTTAATTTCATGTTGTTTCAAATCACCGGTAATAAATCGCTCACCATTAACCAGAGTTTGCTTCCGTTCATAATCTTCTGGCACCAAATCCAAATTTGCATTACTAATCTCAATATAAAAACCAAATACCCGATTATATTTTACTTTCAATGAATTAATCCCTGTCCTTTTTCTCTCTTGCTGTTGAAATTCCTCTAGCCATTCCTTGCCTCCTTTTTTCACTAACCGCAACCCATCCAACTCACTATCAACTCCATCTCTGACCAAACCACCCACCCTTACATCACCAACAGGTTCATCTACCAAAGTTTTATCGAATTTATTCCATAAATCTCCCAGCGCTTTCTCATCGATTTTCATCGCCTGTTCACCCAACAAACCTTTTTCATCCACCAACATCTTCCGCAAATCTAAACCCACTTTGATCGAATCCCTTATCCCCGATAGATCTCGACCATTCCCCCAACCCGTTAACAATCTCGTAGCCATCCTTTCCCCATCGCGAATCCCCGCCAAACATTCTCTTAATCCTCTTCGTAAATCACTATTCTTCACCAAACTCTCAACTGCATCCAATCGTGTTTCAATTAATTCCTCATCTACCAAAGGTCGACCCAACCAACCACGCAACAACCTTGCCCCCATCGAGGTTTTCGTTTCATCCAAAACACTAATCAAACTCTCACCGCTCTCGCCATTCAAAGTTCCAAATAACTCCAAATTAACAATTGCAGCTCTATCCAAATTCATCAACTTATCATCACCCCACTTACCAATCGCCCTTACCTGTACTGCAGCTTTTTTCTGGGTATAATCCAAATAATCCAACAACGCCCCGCTAGCTTCTATTGCCAAATCATCTTTTCCTTCCTCAAGTTCCCACACTGCCAACGGTTTACCCAAGACACTCTTAATTTTATCACTTGCCCTCTTTGTCCCACTTTTCCACTCTCTAAACAAAAAAATATTTGCATCAGTATGCAATTTCAAAAAAGCCAACAAATCAGTGTTTTCATATACTTTAGCAGGCAATATACACTCAACAATATTTATAATCCCCAACTCATTTACTAACCCCGACATCCCATCACCTAGACGTTTTTGATTACACAAAAACTCACCTGTCCCGGCATCAATCATTGCCATCCCAAAACTTTTCTTATTCATCAACAAACTTACAATATAATTTGATCTCTTCACTTTCTCTACATCACCCAACATAGTACCCGCACTTACTACTCTTACAACTTCGCGCTTAACCAATCCAGGAAGGTGAGGATCACTAACTTGTTCAGCTATCGCCACTCGATAACCTTTATTAATCAATTTTGATATATACCCTTCAGCTGCATGATACGGAACTCCTGCCATCGCAATCTGACCGTCCTTTCCTTTATGACGGCTTGTCAATGTAATATCCAATATTTTTGCTCCGATTTTGGCATCATCAAGAAACATCTCATAAAAATCCCCCAATCTAAAAAACAAAATACACTCAGGATATTGCTTCTTAATTTCCTGATATTGCTGCATCATTGGAGTCGAATACCCACCATTGCTCATATTAGGCTCTATCCTACCATGCACATATCAAATTGGAGTACAATCAAAACCAAATGAAACGTCTTCGGATAATTATCCTCATCCTATTCCTATTCCCCTTCTTTTACGCACCTCAAACCATTCAAGCTCAATCCTCCACACCTGTTAAAGTTGAAATCTTCTCTCGTCCTGACTGTAGTCACTGCCAAAAACTAGAACTCTTCCTCGAAGAACTATCCCAACAGTCAATCTCTCCCAATTTTCAATACACTCAATACAACATCTACGAACCCACTAACCTTCAACTATTCCAAGAATTTACATCCCAAAACAACCTTCCCCAAGCCACACCCATCATTCTCATCGGCCAAACAATTCTTCAAGGCTTTGATCGCCCCACAACCACAGGTCAAACAATCATCAATCTCATTCAAGAAAATCAATCTACCCCCAGAACTACTTTCAAGTCATATCTCAATACTGCCCCTCCAGATACAAATTCAATTCCTCCAACCACAAAAACCCAAAGCCCTAATCCTTCTCCTCCATCTTTTAACGTCACCATTCCTTTAACCAATCATCACATAAACGTCATGCAATACTCACTTCCTTTCATGTCATTTATTCTTGGATTAATCGACGGCTTCAACCCTTGCGCCATGTGGGTCCTTATTTCATTTGTAATTATTCTCTCCCAACTAGGATCTCGCAAAAAAATGGTTCTCTTCTCTACCATTTTCATCCTGGCCGAAACCATTATGTACTATCTTATCCTCACCCTTTGGTTTAACACATGGAACTTCATCGGCCTAGACAACATCATTACTCCAATCGTAGGTATTGTTGCCATTGGCGGTGGCTTATTCTTCCTCTATGAATATCGCAATTCAGACGGTCAATGCAAAGTCACCAATCTCCAACAAAGAACCCAAACAACCAACAAAATCAAACAACTCGCAACCAAACCTTTAACCCTCCTAACTCTAATTGGCATCATTACCATCGCTTTTTCAGTCAATATAGTCGAATTTGCTTGCTCAATCGGAATTCCTCAAGCTTTTACCAAAATACTTGAACTAAAACAACTCTCAACTTTAACAAATCATCTTTATATCGCAATTTACATCTTTGGCTACATGCTTGATGATTTTCTCATCTTTGCCCTCGCAATTTTTAGCTTCGAAAAAATTGGTCTAACCACCAAATACTCCAAAATATGCCAACTAATAGGCGGAATAATCATGATTATTCTTGGTCTAATTATGATTATCAAACCCCAACTTCTCCAAAACTTCTAATCAATCATCAAATCCTCACCCACCAAAAAAGGCAACTAACTAAATAGTTGCCCCTTTTGAAAAGTTAGGCAAAAACCTACCAACGGCTACCCCCTCGGTCTCCACCGCCACGGTTATATCCGCCACGGTCTCCACCTCCTCGGTAACCTCCTCGGTCTCCGCCACCACCACCGCCTCGGTAACCACCTCGGTCTCCACCGCCGCGGTTATATCCGCCACGGTCTCCACCTCCTCGGTAACCTCCTCGGTCTCCGCCACCACCGAATTCACGGCGTTCTGGCTTTGGTTGTGCAATATTAACTTGCATTGGCCTATCAGCCAAAACATAATTGTTAAATTGTTTTACAGCAGCTTCAGCTTCACTTGGGCTTGAAAATTCAACAAATCCAAATCCCTTGGACCAATCCTGTTTGAATTTGTCCATGATAATGACAGCATCAACAACTTTACCAACTTGCGAAAATAATTCTCGCAAATCTTCAGCTCTTACAGTGTATGCAAGATTACCGACATAAAGTTTGGCATTGTTAGATCCCGCAGATTGCGCTACCGCATCTTGGTCACCAGCCATACCACGTTGTGTTTCTTCGTCTACAGTCATGTCATCTGACACAACTCCATCGTCAGCTACAACAGTTCCATTGTCATCAGCTACTACTACTTCATCTTCTTCTTGAGTGTTTGTATCGTTCATGAAAAAAGTCACCTCCTCCCCAATCCTCTTCTGTCAACTTTCCTCTCCAATGTTAATTTCGATGTCGAAAGCTCTCCAAAACTAAAAGATTGTAATCATATTATATCACAACCTGCCCCTTGCTCCTGAGCAATTAGTTAGATAAGCTAAATATGGATAATATCACCATCACCAATTCTGCCCATGAAACAATCAATCGCCTACTTTTCGATGGAAATCGGATTGAACCAAGATATCCCCACCTACAGTGGAGGCTTAGGCATTCTCGCCGGTGACACCATCAAATCCGCAGCCGATCTCTCTATCCCGATGGTGGCCGTCACCCTCCTCTATCACAAAGGCTACTTCAATCAATCATTTACCTCTGACCACATCCAACAATCACAAGAAACCCTCTGGAACCCCAAAGATCATCTCCAATTATTACCTAATCGAGTCACTGTCGAAATTGAAGGACGTACCGTTCATCTCCAAGCTTGGCAATACCAAGTCAAAGGAGTCAAAGGACACGAAGTCCCCGTCATTTTTCTAGACTCACGCCTTCCTGAAAATTCTCAATATGACCAAACTCTAACGGACAATCTCTATGGAGGCGATCACTGGTATCGTTTATGCCAAGAAATTGTCCTCGGAATTGGCGGACTCCGCATGCTCAAAAACCTTGGCCTTGATATCACCAAATACCACATGAACGAGGGTCATGCAGCTTTCTTAGTTCTCGAACTCAACCGTCTTTACCGTGACTTAATGAATAAAACCTCTTGCGACCACGAATGTGTGATTTCAATTAAGAAAAACTGTGTCTTCACCACTCACACACCAGTACCCGCAGGACATGACATGTTCGAACTCGAATGGGTTCATCGGGCTCTAGGTCCTGAGTACTCAATCGACAACCTCAACTGCCTTCAAAATGACAAACTCAACATGACTCTCCTTGCCATGAATCACTCTGCTTACACCAATGGCGTAGCCAAAAAACACGGTGAAGTATCATCTCGAATGTTCCCTGGTTATGAAATAAACGCCATCACCAATGGAGTTCACGCCACCACCTGGGTCTGTCCACCTTTCCAAGATTTATTTGATCAATACATCGAAGGCTGGCGCGAAGACAATTTTATGCTTCGTTACTCCCTCAATATTCCAGATCGTGATGTTTGGCACGCTCATGAAACAGCCAAATCCGCTCTCATTGATTATATTAACCAATACACCGATACTCCATTTAAAAAAGACGTTCTCACCATCGGCTTTGCTCGACGCTTCGCCGTTTACAAAAGAGCCGATTTAATTTTCTACGACATTGACCGCCTTATCAAAATTAGCCAATCAGTCGGGGAACTCCAAATAGTCATGGCCGGCAAAGCTCATCCCCACGACAATCAAGGCATCGATAAACTCAAATACATCCTTGATCTCATGTCAACCCAAAAAAACAACATTCGCTTAGTTTTTCTTCCCAGCTACGAAATAAACGTCGCCAAACTCCTCGTCTCAGGATCAGACATTTGGCTCAATACTCCAATGCGCCCCTACGAGGCCTCAGGCACTTCAGGCATGAAAGCCACCCTCAACGGTGTCCTTAACTTCTCAGTTCTCGATGGTTGGTGGATCGAAGGCTGGGTCGAAAATGTCACTGGCTGGGCCATCGGTCCTATGCCCACTAACATGATCGCGGATGACGCCTCCCAAGACGATGAAGATCTCTACGAAAAACTCAAACACAAAATTATCCCCACCTACTACCAAGACCGAGCTCATTGGATTTATATGATGAAACACTCAATCTCTCACAATGGTGCCTTCTTCAATACCCAACGCATGGTCAGTCAATACCTCACTAACAGTTGGATGGTCTAATTTCCCACCCTCAAATCTTCATGCATTACACGCGCCTGTTGATAATTAACCACCCATCCATTATTAATAATGCTTCGATAAAAACCAGTCTTATAAATTTTCCCATTGGGTCGCAACACCTCAGGGTAACCTTGATTCTCTTCCATTATTTTACGATACTTATCCAAATAACCTTCCGCCTTTTCCAAATAATCCTTATTCCTCGTAGATTCATACAAACCTAGTTCCAGCTTAATATACTCAATTCCCCAATGACTCCAAATTGCCCGTGATCCATACCATTTAGCACCCCATCTCACAGGCCAATGCAATTGCTCCAACCTCAAATCATGATGGTAAGCCAATGGTACCGGCTTATCCAAATTCATTTCTTCCATTTTCTTTACTGCTTTTTCCAAAATTGCCTTATCCCGACTATTACCAATCGACAACATCCCTGTTTGCATTCCAATTAACCAATCTGACGAATATCTACTTGCTTCTCCCAGCTCTTCTCTCCACCAATTGTTATTATCATCCCAATAATTCTCAATCAACCGTTCCTTGTACTCATCCCAAAACCCACTTCCCTCATTTCCAACTCCCAAACTTTCAGCCAAACTACCCGTTGCCCACACCATTACGGCATCATAAAAGGCACTCCTTCTCTTAGCCATATCCTTAGTGCCAGATAAATACAGATTATCTCTTACCCCTCCTGTTTCCTTATCAACAACTTTCTCATAATATCTTTCCCAATGTCTACGCAAACTGCTCTTATATTTTTCCACCAACCCATTACTCGCATCTCGTGTCTTCAACTCATACTTTCCAATTCCTCCATCTTTCCTTTTCATATTATCTAATGCATAAAAAATGCTATATAACGAATCACTCGGATACGCATAAATTTGTAACGGTGCAACTCCAGATCCGCCTACGGGGACTAATGTCGTAAACATATCCTCACATTTACTGGCTGCCTCCAACACCAGAATAGTAGTCTTCAAATAAACCAACTGCCGCCAATCCCAATCATCTTGACTTAATGCCGTTCTACTATCCAATAAGCTAGCATAAAAAATACCCAAGGATCGCACATACAATACACTAAAATGATCCCCACTTATCAAAAAAGGCGTCTTCTCTCCAAATCTCAACTGATGTATCCTCGCAATAATTTCATCATGGCTTAACCGAACTTTTCTTGGCCGAGGCACCTTAATCACTCCTGCCAAAATATGCCAGGCGGCTTTAAACAACGCCACACTTCTCCAATACCAATTTTTTCTAACATCTACTCGGGGCCACGATATAATTTCCCATTGTTTTCCGCTTCTATCTATCTCCATCCGCCACCCTACTCTAGACCACCGCATGAAAGGATTTGTAAACCTGGAATACAAACCCAAAGTCACCCCCATAGAACCCAAAACTCGTGCAATCAAATCCAAATCCATAGCTCATCTTACTACAATTATTCTTGACTCAAAATTCTTTTTTCTAACTTCAACAAGAACTCCTTCCTCCACAACTCACCACTATACCCACCCAACATCCCATTCGACCGCACTACTCGATGGCATGGCACCATTAATCCCACAGGATTACGCCCACAAGCCTGACCTACTGCACGCATACCACCTTTACAATTTATCTCCCTTGCTATCTCTCCATAACTCATCGTCTGCCCATACGGTATTTGCCTAATTACCTGCCAAACTTTTTTTTGAAACTCACTTCCACTAAATTCTATCGGCAGATCAAACTTCTGTCTCTTCCCCTCAAAATATTCATCTAACTCTTTTTTGGCTTGCATCACCATACCTATACTTTCCTTATCTCCACGTTCTTCTTCCACCTCCCCAAATCCAATCCCCACAATTTTCCCCCTCTCCACTTCAATCCACATCTCCCCGATTTCCACCGTGAAATTAAATTTCATAACAATCACCTCTTTACTGCAACCAGAGCCATAAACAGCGGAATCTCAGCTCGTGCTCTATTTTCCATCTTAGCAGCCTTTCCTTCACTTTGTTTATCGCTTGTCCATTCTTCGATTAGCTCGATCACAAACCCAGCACTGGCCAAAGCCTGAGCATAATAACTAATCGGCACATGATATGACCACGTCAACCCGCTCTTCTCTTGTCCCGGATGCATTGTGATTGGTATTTCCAACGGCTCCAAATAACGATTTATATATCGATATTGAATCTTGTTTGGATGTTCTCCCCACCCACTTTGCCGAGGAATCCTAAACGCCGGATGATTAAGTACCAAAACCATTCTCCCATTTGGCTCCAATAATGATGACATATTACTTATTACTCGATCTTGCTTTTGCATATTTTGTAACGCCAACACACAACTTATGTGTGTAAACAGTTCTTCTTGCCTCAAATTTTCTCCATCTCCTACCACATATGTGTGTGATTCACTATCATCCATTTCTTGCGCATAAGTAATTAAAGATTTCGATACATCTACCCCTACATACTTTACCTCCGGATCCACAGCTCTTCCCAAAACTCCCTGTCCACACCCAACATCCAACAAACTACTCATCGAATTTAACTTCAGCAATCTCAAAACTCCAGGAATAACTATTTGTTGATGATAATAATGACCTGATCGACCAACTGATTTATTGTAATGTCTACTGTCCTTCTCCCAAGATGTATTCCTCTTCCCTCGTCTACGGTTCATATTCCCTAAGTATAACCAAAAATTAACTGTCCTGCTTGCTAATAGTCAAATAATCATCCAAAATCAACCAATGGAAAAATTCCCATTTATATCTCAAACAATCACTTGGCTCGAAAACTTAGCCACCCAAATCTCACCTCCTTGGTTTGTCTTTATCGGATCCCTTGCCGAAGAAATCATCTCCCCCATTCCATCACCCTTAGTCCTAACTCTTGCAGGCTCAATCTCCGCCACCCAAAATAAACCCCACCTCTATCTCCTATTGCTAGCAATCGTCGGCAGCATGGCCAAAACTATTGCGTCCTGGCTTTTCTATGTTTTTGCTGACAAAATTGAAGACATTCTCAGCGGTCGCTGGAGTAAATTTTTTGGCATAAATACCCAGCAAATCGAAAAAATAGGACAAACTCTCAACCAATACAAACAAAAAACCCTCATCCTCACCCTAATCCGTGCCTTTCCCGCCTCTCCCAGTTTACCAATATCACTTGTTTGTGGATTCATCAAAATTAATCTTAAATCCTATCTCATATCAACCTTTGTGGGTTACACACTCCGAAACATCTTCTATCTGTACTTAGGTTATCTTGGTATCACATCTATTACTTCACAGCTTGATAGTTTCCAAAGTTACATCAAGCTCGGCATCTTAATTATTTCAATAGTCATTGTCATTTATCTATACTACCTAAGAAGCCAGGGCAAAAGCCTGACCTTCTTTTCCAATCCCAAAACTCCCAATAAAAATAATTAGAATAATTTTTCTATTAAACACATTCACACTATTAATCTCACTCTTCTCAAGTCTTATTACCCATCCAAAATCCCTAACCCACCCGAAACCAATTCTCGCCTGATACTAAATAAACTCTCCAAGCACTCATCACTATAACCGCAATTAGTAATAAATACACCACCACATTTATCAATTTGCGATACCGTGTATTAACTAATAATATTCCCAAACTCAAGGATCCCACTAACAGCAATTTCCACACAAATGTATATGAATTTCTTACCTCATACTCAATATTTAATTCAACTAATTTTCCTAAACCCAACCACAATAATAATTGTAAGGATATAGATTCAAAACTACCATACTTTAATTTACCAAACAACCTCCCCAAAGCAATCATCAAAAAAGGATAAAATGGAATATGATACCAACCATAAGAATAACTCCCAACAAATAAATAAATCATCAAATAACTCAGCACCCCCAAGTGGATAATGCCATCCTTCCAATCACTTATCCTCCATTTAAATAATAAAACTAGCCATCCTATCCATCCTATAA
>CAYUGO010000025.1:0-12120 GCA_964444295.1 uncultured Gammaproteobacteria bacterium
AAGAGAAGAAAGATAAGATGAAGATAAAGGTTTCATTAGATTAAGAGTAGCAGAATGTGTGTGTTTAGATAAGGTTAAGTGTAATTGTTTGTATGGAAGGGAAAGTGAGAAGATGAGCTTTTGGTTGAAAAAACTATTTGATAGATATTTTATCAGGGTGTCGGAAATATGAAATTAATCATGCGCTTTGGAGAGTTGCTTTTGTTTTGTGATTAGTAACGGAGCTGTGATGGATGAGAATTTAGGAGAAAGTATGTTAGCCAGAAGTGCATCGTCGCCAAACATGACCTTTGATGAGTTTGTGATGTCATTTAGGGTGATATAGTGATGGAAATTGGTTTTGAGTGTTATAAATTAATTTCTAATTGTTATCTTAGACAAAGCCAGTTTTGGGGGTCTTTGACGTTGAAATTGGGATTAAGTTCGGAAGTATCGGGGAAAAGTCTAATTTCCCCATTTGTGGTAATTAGCTCTGAGTTCTCTAGCCAGTTTCTTGTTTTAAGAGCAATTATTTCTTTTGGATGAATCGCTCCTAAAACAAGAATTTCTTGGTGAGTACCAGCTTTGCCTGTATTAAATCTATCAATCACACAACGTTCAGCTGAAATTTCTATGCAATAGATAGTATGCTCAAATCCTTTAACTTCTTTTTGATAAGGAGCAAAGACTTGGGCAAATTGTGGACTTGGACTAGTAGAGATCAAGCCAGAACATTTATCGCCATCTGTGTGTCTATCGAACAAGTTTTGGATTTCGTCTAGGGTTCCATGTTCAATTGTTTGTTGGGTAGATTCGATAATTTTTGGTTCATCAATTTCAAGAGCATATGATAAAAACCCGAAATTTTCGCGGCCTGTGATGGCGCCTTTGTAAAGTGTTATTCGGTCAGTAGGGGAATGTCCAATGCGGACTTCTGGAGGGATTTGAGTATAGTTAAGGGTTGTCGGGGTGTTAGGTCTCAAAATTTTACCGACTTCAATATCGGGGTGAATTCTCATGGTCGTGATTATACTGTAGGGCGGAGGAGAAGGGGTTCGAACCCTTGTGGGAGTTTCCCCCCGCAACGCTTTCCAGGCGTGCCGATTAGACCGCTCTCGCACTCCTCCGTGAACTTGATTTTACCATTATTTTGGAAGCAGAGGTGAGATGTTATTTGGTACAGAAGAAATATGGACGACTGAAGTGCATGCCAAGGATGGTGTAGGTTTTGGTGCTGAGATAGCATTTTTTGGTTGAGTTGATGAATTCAACTAAGAGTTTGGGTGTAGGAGTGGGTAATGTAGTGGGAGTTGGAGTAGGTGAGGGGGCCATTGTTGGAGTAGGAGTAGTTTCGATAGTAGGAGTTGGACTTGGTAGTACGGTAGGAGTAGGAGTAACTTCGTTTGTAGGGGTTGGGGCTACTGTGAGTGTTGGAGCGGGTGTGGAAGTAGGTGTGGGAGTTGAGGGCTGTTCGGATATAGTGTGGTTTTGGGGATTGGGGTTATCTCGGATGATGAAGTCATTCCAGTTGTCATCGGTGTCATGTCCGTTGCCTTGTAGGGCATCTGTTCCTGTGGTCATGGATTCTATGGTTGAAGAAGACAGAGCTTTGCGCTCGAGGCTTTGGGTTTCATTTGGATTGGCTGAAGCACTGGCTTCATGATCACTTGCTGTCCCGAAGCCGACTTTGTCGATAAGAAGTTTGTCAGGAGTTGAGTTGTCGTAGAGTAGAACTGTGTAATTATTGGTCAGGCGGCTGGATGTTGAGTAGTTGTAATCAGCTGAAACAGTAGCAGAGTAATTCTCTGGAGCGACGAGGAAGTAGCCATAGGCAGGAACCACTGTTTCACCTGCAAAATTGGTGACAAGATTGTTTTGGGTTCCGGTAGAATTTTTGAAGGAAAGTCTCCAATTAGTTAAAGAGATGGGAGCATCTGTGGGGTTATAGAGCTCTACAAATTCTTGTTCAGTTGCTGCCCCGTGTTTGATTTCGGAGATGACGAGGTGACTGGCGCTTGAAGCCAAAAGGGGAAGGGGTGAAGCCAGAAGAGCGAGGCTTGCAATAAGGGTGCCAATAAAAGGTTTATTAACCATTTAGATAACTATAAACAAAGGGTGAAGAGGTGTGTCAAGAGGTGAATTGTAAATATGTAGTAAGGAAGATGCATCATAAGTTAATATAGGGGAAATGGATGAAAAAGAATTAGTTAGGCAAAAAACTGACATGGTGACTCTAGTAGGGAGTGTTGTAAGCCTGAAACAGGCTGGTGCTAATTTCAAGGGTTTGTGCCCGTTTCATCATGAGAAATCACCTTCGTTTATGGTGAATCCTGAGCTGGGGATTTTTAAGTGTTTTGGATGTGGAGAGGGAGGAGATTGTTTTGCGTGGATGATGAAGACGGAAGGGATGAGTTTCGGGGAGGCATTGAGGTATTTGGCGAAAGAAGCGGGGGTGAAGTTGTCGGGACGAATTGATGACAAGGCTGATAGTTTGCGACAGGAGGTGCTTGAGTGTTTGGCGATGGCAGGGAGGTTTTATCATTATTTGTTGACTAAGCATAAAGTTGGAGATAGAGCTAAGGAGTATTTGTTAAATAGAGGAGTGAGTTTTGAGTCAATGGTCGAGTTCGGGTTAGGGTGGGCTCCTGATGATTGGGATGGATTGCAGCGCGCGCTGGGTTCAAAAGGGGTTCGGGTTGAGATTATGGAACAGGCTGGTTTGGTGATGAGGAGAGAAAGTGGAGGTTATTATGATCGATTTAGAGGACGAGTTATGTTTGAGTTAAGAAATGGGAGAGGACAAGTTGTGGGTGTGGCGGGACGAATTTTAGATCCAAAAACTGAGGCTCCTAAGTATATTAATTCGCCTGAAACCAGTGTGTATCATAAGGGTGAGTTATTGTATGGATTGGATTTGACGAAAAATGAAGTTAGGAATAGTAAGAAAATAATAATTGTGGAGGGAGAGTTGGATATGATTAGTAGTTATCAATCAGGGGTTAAAAATGTAGTGGCGCTGAAAGGAACTGCGTTAACAGATGCTCAAGTGAGCTTGGTTAAGCGGTATGCTGAGGAAGTAATACTGGCTTTGGACATGGATTTTGCTGGGGATAAGGCAGCTAGACGGGGAATTGGAATGGCTGAGAAAGCTGGTTTGTCGGTGAAGATGGTGAGATTGCCTGAAGGTAAAGATCCGGATGATATTGCTCGAGAGGATGAAGGTTTGTGGCAAAAATTGGTGAAGGATGCAATAGACGTGTATGAGTTTTGGCTAGATTCGAGTTTGGAAAGATATGATGTAAGTAGTGGATATGGGAAGAAGAAAATTTTTGAGGAATTGATTCCGTTGTGGAGGGAAATAGATAATGAGATTTTACAGGCTCATTGGGTGGGTGAATTGGCAAGGAGGACTGGAGTTGATGAGAATTTAGTTTGGAGACAGATGCGAAGTGTAAGAGATGTTATGGAAATGGGAAACGAGGAGCGAGTTGAAAATGATGGAGGTGAACTGGAGACTGTGATGGTGGTTGTGGGGTGGTATTTGCAAAATGACATTGAGGAGTTAAAGAAATCAGAGTGGAAAGAATTAATTGATTTGGTCTGGTTTGGCAAAATGATCAAGTATCTGGAAAAGAATAAGTGGGATAAGGATAATTTGCCAGCAGAGATTAGTGATAACGTGGAGGAAGCTATGATGAGAGCAGATTTGGTTGGTTTGAAGAGTGAAACAGCTAAAAAATGGAGAAATGTGGTGTTTGAAAAGGCTATTAATAAGAAAATATTGAAATTGAAATTGTCCGATCTTGATGATGAAAAAATGGCTCGGGAATCAGGCAGATTAAATCAGATGAAGGCAGGGTTGAGGTAGAAATTATTTTTTGGGAGGTGCCATAAAGTTTCGAAACCAAATCCAAAGGTGGAAGACTGGAATAGCGAAAAAGATAAGCAAACAGAGGAGTAGTAGTGAGTACCAGGAAATATAAGGGATTGTATAGCCAGCTTTTTCTGTGTGGCTGATAATTATGATGCCTAAGTGCATTAATATGGCGGTAAAAATTGCCCACCTGGTGGGTTTGAATTGGCGGATAACATAAACCTCGTCGAATAACATGCTCATGGTTTGTATGTTTATAACAATTTTGATTGTTAGGAGCAAGCTTGGGGGTGTAAAATGATGTGTTTTAGGGTATACTACATGAAGTTATTCGAGCCGGTTTTTAATCTTTTTGGATAAGAAAGATAGAAAGCGGTCAATTTTTGTTGTTTAATGGCAGCCGTACGACCCTTAGTTAAAAAATTAATTGACAAAGGACAAGAGCAGGGTTTTTTGGTGCAAGAAGAGGTGCTGGCTGTGTTTGGAGATGCAGAGGATCGATTGGAAGAGTTGGATATGTTTTATGATGCTTTGATTGTAGCAGGGGTTGATGTGTTTGAAACGGTTAGCCAAGATGAGGCTGCGGTGGCGGATGAAACGGTAAATGCATTAGCTAAAGAACTAGAAGCGCTTTCGGTGATTGGTGAGGGTGTAACTACAGATCCGGTAAGAATGTACTTAAAAGAAATTGGGCGAATTCCGTTGTTAACGGCAGAGCAGGAAGTGGATTTGGCGCAGAAAATTGAAAAAGGGGATATGAGAGCCCGGAAGAAATTGACTGAGAGCAATTTGAGACTTGTGGTTTCGATTGCCAAGAAATATGTGGGTAGAGGAATGAGTTTTTTGGATTTGATTCAAGAAGGAAATATTGGATTGTCTAGAGCAGTTGAGAAATATGACTGGCGCAAGGGATTTAAGTTTTCGACTTATGCTACGTGGTGGATTAGACAAGCTATAACTCGAGCAATTGCAGATCAAGCTCGAACAATTAGGATTCCTGTGCATATGGTGGAGACGATTAATAAGCTTATTCGAACTAGCAGGCAGTTGATGCAGGAGTTGGGGAGAGAGCCTGCGGTTGAGGAGATTGGATTGGCGCTTGAAATGCCACCTGCTCGAGTACGTGAGATTCTTAAGATAGCTCAAGATACGACTTCGTTGGAAGCTCCGGTTGGCGATGAGGAAGATTCGATGCTTGGGGATTTTATTGCGGACAAAAGACAAGCATCTCCTTATGATGTGGCCAGTAAAGAATTGTTGAAAGATAATATTGAGGAAGTATTACGAACTTTGTCAGAGCGTGAAGCAAAGGTTTTGGTTATGAGATTTGGTTTGGATGGGGATACGGCAAAGACTTTGGAAGAAGTGGGCCGTGAGTTCGGGGTAACAAGAGAGAGAATTCGCCAAATCGAAGCTAAGGCTTTACGGAAACTTAAACATCCGACTCGAAGGATGAAGCTTAGGGATTATTTGGATTAGGGGAGATTTGGTAAATACCGCCTGGAGGGAATGAGCCTAAAAGTTTTAATTGGTATTGATTGAGAACGGGTGAGTCTTTTTGGGATTCGTTGATGTAGACGGTGAGGGGGTTGGTGTTTTGAAGCAGAAAATCATCGTTAATAGTTTGAACTGGAGCAGGATGATAGAGTTTGGAATTGGGAAGGTAGGGTTGTTGGTAACTATAGATGGTTTGGTTGGGGAATTGAGAAATAGCGTAGTGGAGAGCTTGGATACTTGAGGTGCTATTATTGCTGCTGCCTATGATCAGAGTGAGGGGTGTGAGAATGAGAGCCAAAAACGTAATTTGAGAGAGGTCTTGGGAGGTGGATTTGGTGAAGGTTTGGTATATTTGGTGAAGAACGTAACTAGTGAGAAGAGCGAGGGGAATGGTGAGTTGGGCAGAGTACCAAGGATGGCGAGTGGCAGAGATAGATAGGAAAATAAATGGCAGTGAGAAGTAGATGATAAGGAGGATGTGGGGGTGAGATAGTTGAAGATGAAGTTTGGATTTGGATATCTTATATAGGGTATAGATAAAGACTGTGGCAAACCAGGGGGGGATTGAGAGGAGAATGGCGTAGTAATAAAAGCTGGTAGTTGCATAGCCTGATGGAATTTGGAGACTGTGCCCAATGATGTTAAATCCAAGATATGTGTTAATGAATTCTTGAGGATATTGAAGATAAGCATAAATGTGCCAAGGAAGGATGAGAGTAAGAATAGAAAGAGTGATGAGAAGAGTTTTCTTGAGATTGAGTTGGTGAGTGAAAAGATAATAAAGAAGAAAAATGAAAGGGGTAAGACCAAAGACAGAACGAAACATAATGGCAGCGGAGGTGGATAAAATGAAGATGAAAGATGTGAATTTGGGATGGGTTTTTAGATAAAGTAAGCTTAAGAATGAAATTGCAATGCAAGTGGCTGTTGGAATGTCGAGGCTGGCTGCAAGAGCTGTGTAGATAAATCCTGGGGTAGCTATGAGAATAAGTGGAGCCATGATGTGAGGTACTTGAGGGAAGATCTTGCGGGATAAATAGGCGGTAGTAATTACAGCACCGATAGCAAAAAGGCTATTGATAGATCTACGGATCCAAGGATAAAGATAGATGTTTTGGGAGTTGAGCGATTGGTCAAGATCAAGAGGGTTGTGAGAGAGGAATGGTTTGGCAAGATGGAAGATGGGTGCAGTAAGCCAAAAATAGAGAGGAGGTTTTTCTAGCCATGGTTGATCTTGGAGTTGAGGAATAATCCAATTGCCTTGAGCTGCGTTGAAGCTAGCTTCTTCGAATAGAAGTTCATCGGTAAAGGGAACGTGGGGATTGTTAATATTGAGAAGTAAAATTGCTGTAAATAAGGTAGTGATGAAGATTAGTGGAGATTGACGAAGTGTTTTGAGCATGGGTTAGAGGGTAAGAATAAAAATGATTCCGAAAATGATGCGGTAAATTCCAAATGTGGTCCAGTTGAGTTTGTGAGTGAGGTTGAGGAATAGGCGCATGGAAATAATGCTTGTTAAAAGAGCAACGAGACTACCAATTAAAAGTTGGGGCCAGATAGAGATTAGGCTCGGAATGTCGGTGGTAAGTTTGAGGATACTGGCAGCAAGAAGTGTGGGAAGGGCAAGGAGGAAAGAAAACTCAATAGCAGTTTTGCGATCGGTGCCGATGATTAATCCACCTAAGATGGCAGCTGCAGCGCGGGAAAAGCCTGGTATTAGGGCTAGACAATGAATGATGCCGATAAGGAGTGATTGTTTAAGGGTGATATTTGAGAGAGAGGTAATTTGGTTGCGATTAAGAAAAGGGATATGGTTCCAAAAGATCATAAAGATGCCAACAACAAATGTACTGATGATGATGATATATAAATTATCATGGAGAGGAATATGCGTTAGTTCAATGATAAGGCCGAGAATGGCAACCGGTGTGAAGGCAAGCGCAAGAGGAAAGAGAAGTCGGGGATTGGAAAGGATTTTTTGGGTATAAATAGTAAGAACGGCAAGGATAGCTGCTCCTTGGATGGCGACGTTGAAGAGTTCGATTTGGGGATTATTGTTAATTTCTAAGAATTGATTAATTAACAAGAGATGGGAAGTGGAAGAAACGGGTAAGAATTCGGTGATGCCTTCGATGATGCCAAGTAAAATGGTGTGGAATATGGTCATGGATAAAATTGGTTAATAATCGGAAATTTGTTTATACTTGCTGGTAAGGATGAAACTATCAATTATTATACCCATTTATAATGAAAGCAAATCTATTGCTGAGTTGTATGCGCGATTAAGTGATGTGATAGAGGAATTGAAAATTAAGGATTGGGAAGTTTGGATAGTAGATGATGGGTCAAAAGATGATATTAAAGGGGTGGTGGATGAGTTGAAGAAATCTAGTAGAAATTTTCGATATTTGAGAATGCGTAAGAATCTGGGGAAAACGTGGGCGTTGAGGGCGGGATTGGCTCGAGTGATGGGAGATGTGGTGGTTACAATGGATGGTGATTTGCAAGATGAGCCAGAAAATTTGCCAAAGATGATTGATGAATTGAAAAATGCGGATTTGGTGGTGGGTTGGAAAAAATCACGTTATGATGATTGGACAAAGGTTTGGCCGTCGCGGGTATTTAATTGGATGGTGAGCCGAACGACGGGATTGAAGGTACATGATCTTAACTGTGGTTTGAAGGTGATGAAAAAAAAGGTAGCTGATGAATTAATTATGTATGGGGAGTTGCACCGATTTGTACCTCTGTTGGCTCATGAAAGAGGATTTAAGGTGCATGAAGTTGTAGTAAAACACGCGCCTCGGAAGTATGGAGTTAGTAAGTATGGTTGGAAGAGAATGTTTGTGGGATTGTATGATTTGATGACGTTATTGTTTTTGATTAGGTTTGGCCGGCGACCTGGACAGTATTTTGGAATAGTGGGGAGTTTGTTTACGTTGATGGGAGTGGGGACAGGAAGTTATTTGACTTATATATGGTTTATGGGAGAGAAAATAGGGGGAAGACCGTTGTTGAACTTGGCGGTATTGCTAGTAGTGGTGGGGATACAGATGGTATCATTTGGATTCTTAGCGGAGATGATGGTTAATATGAAGATGTCTTCTGATGAACTTCCAATTGATGAATAATAAAATCTGGAAGAAGATTGAGACGTGGTTGGGGTTGTTTAATAGATATGGAGGATTATTGGGTTTGTTGGGTTTGGGATTGGCGATTGGTTATATTTTGAAACAGGACATTGAATGGCAAAATACAGGTGATTATTTAAAGATGATTGGATTTAAGAATTTGGTGTTGGGGAGTGGCTTTTTTGTGATTTATCTGTATATGCGAAGTTTTGCGTGGGTGTTTATGAGGAAGGATAAATTGAAAATTAGTAATGTAAAAGTTTGGTTTGGAAGTGAGTTGATGAGGTTTATCCCGGGTAGTATTTGGTCGTGGATGAGTAGAGGAGTGCAAATGAAAAATGATGGAGTAAGTGGAAAGAAAAGTATTCTGTACGAGTTAGGATTAACAATTGTTGCTGCAGTATTGATTGGGAGTTGGTGGTATTGGTGGTTTGGTTTGGTAATAAGTTTGGTGGGGTTATTAATTGTGAAAAAATGGTTTGGTAGAGTTGGGTGGAGTTTTGGGTTATTGGTGTTGGGATGGTTATGTTTTGGATTGGCACATTATTTTTGGTTAGGTAGTGAAGATTGGCGAGTAATAAGTGGTGCCGGATTGGCTTGGTTGGTGGGACTGGTAAGTTTTGTACCATTGGGCGTTGGAGTGAGGGAGTCTGTTCTGGCTTGGTTGTTGGGTGGAGGTGGAGGTTTGTTGTTATTAGTTATGTTGATAAGAGTTTGGCAGGTTTTAATCGAGATTGGTAATTATTTGATATTAGTAGGTATTGTGAAATTCGGAAGGCGATTAGTTGGTAAGCAGTTTGTAAGAATTTTGTTGGGAGTAATGATCATTGGTTACACCGTAGCTATAAGTTATTGGGTGATTTTGAGGCATGAGAGTTTTTATTCTAATTTTGATTTGGGGAATATGGATCAGACTGTTTGGAATACGAGTCAAGGGAGGTTGTTTGAATTGACAAGCGGAGATTTGACGGTGAAAAGATTTGCAATTCATTCTGATATAGTTTTGGTCTTATTAGCGCCTTTGTATTGGATTTGGAGTGATGTGAGAATGTTGCTTGTTTTTCAGGTGTTATTTGTATCTATGGGAGCAGTGGCGGTTTATTTGATAGCTTTAGAAGTATGGAAGAAAGAAGAGTTAGGATTGGCGTTGGCAGTATCGTATTTGGTTAATCCGTGGATTTTGTGGACTTTGTTTTATGATTTTCATCCTGTGGCGTTGGCAATGCCTTTGTTATTGGCAGCGTTTTATTGTCTTATGAAGAAAAATGTTAGATGGTATTGGATTTGGGCAATTTTGGCGTTATTTACTAAAGAACAAATAGGTTTATGGTTAATGATGATGGGAGTGGTTTGGATAATTTTACATAGAAATTGGAAGCAAGGAATTGGATCTGCGGCAGTTGGAGGAGGGTGGTTTTTGGGAATGGTATTTGGAATAATGCCTTTTTTTACGCCAAGTTCCGAAAAACATTGGGCGTGGGGGTGGTATGGGATTGGCGAAAAAACCGAGGTAAGTAATACAGGTTTAGTAATAAATGTGATAGATAAAATAAAATCAATTAACGGTGGTGAGTTGATGGACTATGTTAAAGAGTTGGTTTTTGTATGGGGATATATTCCGTTGTTGGGATTACCGTGGCTGATATTGGCAGCTGGAGACGTGGGAATTAATATGTTAAGTACTCATGGTCAAATGAGGGGAATGGAATTGCACTACGACAGCGGAATTGTGCCCGCACTAGTAATTGCAATTGTGTTTGGGGTAAAATGGACGAGTAATTTGTTGGGATTAGTTTCGAGAAGAAAGATAGTTAAGAAAATAGGAATGTATGGGTTGGTGGGGATTGTGTTGGTGTCTAGTTTGAGAGCGGGATATTTTTATGGTCCAACTCCGATTACACCTTCACATTGGAAGTGGATGTTTGAGCCTAGTGAAGTTGATATTAGGTTTGAACAAGTGTTGCAGTCAATCCCGAGTGCGTTGAGTGTGTCTTCTTCGGGCAATGTAAGGCCTCATGTGACTCAACGACAAAGAGCACATGTGTTTCCATCTCAGGCACGCGAGGCTGATTATGTGGCGATTTTGACGGAAGAAAGAATTGTAGGGAGGGTAATTGATTTGGAATATGAGAAGAATTTAGTTGAAGAGTTAAGGAACGATCCAAATTATATTGTAGTCTTTGAAGAAGATAAGCATTTATTATTTAAGAGGATTTAAGATGTTTGCGAGTAGCTTGAAGAGTGTAAAAAATTGTAAAAATAAATAGAGTTATGCGGGTGATCAGTTTGGCAGCAGCAGCCCCATTAATGCCGTAAGGGGGAATAAGAATGTAATTGGAAGTTATTAAGGTTAGTAACAAAATCACGCCGGCGTAAAAATAGTAGCGAGGATGATTGTATAAATAGAAAAGGGCAATAAAGGGGCTGGCCGCAATGTCAAAACCAGTTGCAATTAGAAGGATGGTGAGTGATGATGTGGCAGGAAGATATGATTTGCCTGAGGTGAGATAGATGCCCCAGTAACTGAAGAATGAAATTAAAATTAGACTAAAGATACTAATTAATGCAAAAAAACGAGCCTTACGAAGATAAAGTGAGATTTGGTTAGCTGATTTGTATTTGGCAACTTGGATGCTGAGTACTGTGCCAATAGACATGCCAAAGAGACTGAAGAAAACAGCAAGACGGCTGGCCGCAGCATAGAGTCCAGTTTGTTCGTTATTAAGATAAGTTTGGATCAGAATGATGTCGAAGTTGTCAGCAGCAGCTGCTGCAATAATGGCAAGACCTGTCCATTTGGAGATTTGGATTAGAGATTTGGTGTGGAATTTGAAATCTGGAAGGGTGTAGGTCGTGGAAAAATGAATGTTTTTGAGATTGAGAAGAGTGGGAATCAAGGGGGCGAGGGCAAAAATATAGAAGAAACTATCGCCGGTGGTGGCTCCTAGTAATATTAATAAGACAATCCCAATAAGTTTGAGTGTTGAAAGAAAAATGGTATAGAGGCTGTTGGTTGTAAATTTTTGGAGACCTTGGATGATTACCATGGAGAGGTCAAAAAGTAAGGGGATAATAACCAGTGAGAATATGATTACTAAATTGGGGGTAGAGATGTTTTTGAGAAGATATGCAGTGATGAATGGGGCGGATATTGATCCTAAAATGAAGAGAGTAGTCCAAGAAATTAATTTTAGAAGAACTCCTGTAGTGATGATTTTTGAAATGATTGTGGGGGATGATTCCCTGGCAATTTGGCGTTGAACGGCAATGTTTAAACCAAGGTCGGTGACCCTAGTAAAGAGAAGAAGAATGGCAAGGTGAGCTGAAAAATTACCAAACTCGGAAGGGGTTAGAACTCGAGAGGTGATTATGAAAGTTAGAGCGGCAATGATACTACTGATGAAACTACCTGATGTTAGAATGAGGCTGTTTTTGATGCCGCGAGTTTTAAGTTGGGAAAGAAATTTTAATTGCATATAAAAATGATACTAGTTAGAGAGTATCAGAAAACGAGCTTGATTATTAGCAATTAGAACTTTGGTTACTTCTATTTAATTTAGATTGATTATAAGAAGGTTTTAATGGAACTATATTTATGTTGGTGAAGATAGCAGATAAAGGGATGATGGTGGGATGTTA
>CAYUGO010000026.1:0-12076 GCA_964444295.1 uncultured Gammaproteobacteria bacterium
TTAAAAAATATAAAATATATATATGGTTGATCATAACTCTGGCTCATCACAATTGGAATATTTTGACTACTGTATTTTTTTGTTGCTTCCACTAATTGCTGATATCCGAAGTAACTATTAAAAGATAATTTCATGGGTTTAACTTTAGTTTGGAGGTCTACAAAATAAGCAAATAAAATTAATTGAATTACAATAAATATTAAAAAACTTGGATAATATAGTTTTGAATAATTAAGTTTGACTAATCTAATTAATTGACAGTATCCCAAGCCGACCAGCATCGTCAGTGGTGCGATTAGCGGTAAAGACCTTACCGCATTAACAGGATCACGAGACAAAGCCGATGGTAAAGGAGCAAGAATAAGCCAAATTAAAATAAATCGCCAAAAACGACTTTGAATTCTGATTGCTGTAATAATTCCTATGATTAATAAAGCTGAATCAAGCCAATAAAACATACCATGATAAGGTGTCGCCATGTGTGAATGTTCCCAATCTCCTTCAACAAACAAAAATCTTGGCGAAAGTGCACTTCCATACCTTTGATAAACATTACGGGTTTTTTCTAGCCACTCGCCTTCAAACACTTTAAATTGCCAATTATTAACTGTCCAGTGAGTGGGAGTTAGAATTTGTTCTTGTATGTAATCACTTGGCCGTTGGTAATTTAATATACTAAATACCGACAATCTCCCCGTCTTGCCGTCTGAGAAACTTTGCACTACAGGCATAGAAATCGCAACAGCAACTAATAAAGACAAAATCACGTAACCCGATGAAAGGCGTCTTTTGATTGAAGAATAATAGGCAATAATAAATGCTATACCCACTAAAGGAGTAGACATTTTCGCACCTTGATACATACTCAACGTAAGACCACTTATTAATCCCGTAAGTACAATTAAATGCGAATAACCTCTCTTTACAGCATATAAAGCACATACAATACTAATCAAAATCATTGTCAAATTTACATTTGATTCCCATGCCCCCCGAGAAAATATAATATGCCATGGGTTAAGAGCTAATATTAGGGCTCCATATATGGGTAATTTTTTCTTTAAAAATGCATATGGAAGTTCGTTTTTAATGAGTCGCAAAATAACATATATGAGGAAAACTGCTAGCGTTCCAAATATTGCCGATGTCATTCTAACCATTGTTACGGTTAGCCCACCAATCATTATCCAAGGTATTGTTAAATAAATATAAAGACCTGGCTTGTAATCTCCGAATGATTTAAAAATTATTGGGAAAAATTGTCCATTTTCGTCGTGTCCTGTCTTAATCAAAGAATAAGCATTATAGCCAAGTGCTGCCTCGTCTGGGGTAAATTCAATTGGAAACTTATCAATCCTCCAAGTTCTAATAACTAAGGCAATAAGTGTGATTATTATTCCCCACTTATGTCTTAATATCCAGTCTTTAACATGTTGTATCCTAATCATATTTTGACTCCGAAATTATATAAACTTCTTTACCTGCAAAATCCTTAATAGTATCTAACTTTTGCCAGCCTGGGGCTATTATATCTGAAATATCTACTCTTAGACACTTTTTATTCGGAGAACATTTTATTTTGTTCATTTCCCAGTCGTTAACAAAAGTTATTTTGTCCAATTTGTTTATCCAGTACCAAGCATATTTTGTGCCTGCATCTCGATACTCCCATTGTTTATTTTGTTGGAAATCTAATACATTCCATGGCCAATAGAAAGCAAAGAAAATATGTGGTTCTCCGTACTTTTTGGTTACATATATTTGATCATAATTTGGGTATTTTGATTTAATATACTTAACTAAATCTTTACTTCCTGACTGCCATGTCCATGCATAGTTTGTGGCATATTCTGTAGTATATTTACTCCAAAATAAGCTTAATTGAGTAGTTGAAATCAAAATAAATAGGGTGAGAAATAAATATTTGAGCGTCCTTATACTTATACTGTTATAAAGATGCATGAAGCCTAACGCAGATAAAATATGTGGAACAGGAGTTAGCAGTAAGATTCTTAACACGTGAGGATTGTCTCTAGTTATACTTGCTGGAATTGGTGCAAACAAAAACCAAAAAAATAATATTCTCAATGGTTTACCTCTTTTTTTAATTAAAGAATAAATTCCAATGCCAATTAATGGGGCGCTAGTCCAAAGAAGTAATGGAAAATTAGGTAAACTAAATTGATAATGTCTGCCTCCATCATAAAACCAGAACTTGGGATTTAAATATGACAAATAAGATAATGTGGCCGTTTTGGTAATGTAGGTTACTTTGTTATATAAAATTCGATTAATTAAAATGGGGTAATTTGAGCTGCCGCGTGCTTCATTAATAGTATTTACAGCTCCTTGATCAAGTAAGGATATATTTGTCAATCGTGCATTTGCTCCTTGGGTATAGAGAGTTTGATATACGGTAAGGAGAACAAAAAATAGCATTAATGCAAAAGCTGATAAGTGACAATAGCAAACAGGAGTTTTTATAGTTTTGTTGATTTTCGCTAGTTTGGATGAGACAAGTGGAATACGAATTGGTATTGTGATTTTGTATCCCCAATATTTCCAGTAAACAATAACCAGCAAAACATAAATAAGTGGAGAAAAAACCCTTGCACTGTTGTATGTAAACATTGAAATTCCCAATAATAAACTTGATATATGAAACTGATATGATTTTGATTTGTTTTTGACTCTATCCACTCCTAATATGAAAAAATACATACCCCAGATTATCAATGCTGATGCTAAATTTGCTTCAACAGCAACCCTTGATAAGAAAATGTTCCAGGGAGAAAAGGCAACAAAAAACGATGCTAGAACCGAAACACTATCTCTTGATTTGGACTTTGAGAAAATAACGTGTGCTAAATAGTAAGTACCAATAATTGAAAAAGTTCCTGCTAAGACCGAAAGTAATCTAACTGAAAAAGAATTTAGCCCAAAAATCCATATAAATGGAATAAGCGAATAAATATAAACTGGTAGTTTATAATCTCCGAAAGCACGGAAAATCCCTGGATGACTCATACCCCACTCGTCTTTGCCCGTTTGTAATATTGAATATGCATTGTAACCATGACTTGCCTCATCCCAATTAAGCGATACCGGGTAACTCGATACATTATAAAATCTAATTACAAAACCTAGAATCACTATTGTGGTCAATATGTATTTGTGCATATTATTTGACTTCAATAATTCTCATGAATAACTTACCTGATGGATAGTTAATTTCATCTAAATAAACTTGTTTCTCCGATGGCAATCTATCTGGTGTAGGCAAAGAATCTCTTGGTCCAAGAAATAAACTATTACTAAGATATTGATCAGATCGCCAATCTATATTACGGAATTCGATTTTCCCGAAACCATACACTTCTGCAACTGGAGGCACGACTGAATAATTATCCCCTCTTTTAACTGTTTGTTGGAATAAATAGGGTGGGTAGCCCATATGACTTACTATGTGAATATATGGATGGCCATACAAAACTGGACTTTCTACAATTATGCGATCATATTTATACTCATTTTGCTTAATATATTGTGCTACTTGTTTCATACCATATTGATAAAATTCTGCATTTTCTATAGGAGTTATGTATTGATAGTTTAAAAAATAAAAAAAATAATAAAAACCATATATGACGGAAGCAGGTATTAAAACATAGGCTCTATTGCGAAAGTTTAAGTAATAATATAATTTGTAAAGACCTAAACTAACAAAAATATAAATTGGGACAATCATCATTAAACTACGAATAGTGTGATATTCATCTTGTGTTATTATCCCAGGTAGTGCACCTATAAAAACCCAAAGAAAAGCAAAAAAATTCAGTGGAGTAAATTTTGTTTTTATAAAATAAATTAAACCAAGTAATAAGAGAAAAAAATCTAAGGTAAGCAATCTTCCCATATTGACTACACTGTGTCTCTCTACCTTGTCCCCCCAAACAAATATTTGAGCCGGTGAAAAATATGCATATACTTTAGAAAAAATGTCACCAGTTCCAAAATACCACCTTATCAAACGACTTTGATAAAAATGAGAATCAATATTTGGGTCTTTAAGTTGTTGAATAATTGTAGGGGATGATAAAAATTTGGATACTGTTGAGCTCACGAAACGTGAATTTCCAGTGATATTAGTTAATGAAGTTAATGCAGAAATAGAAAATACTGTGAACATGGAAATAAAAATGACTACTGAAAATATATGTTTTTTATAATTTTTGTAATCAAGTGGACGTGGTGCAAAGAAAATATCTAAAAATATGGTTCCAAACCATGCAATTATCAATAATGGGATATAAACCTTAGAGGCATGGTAGCTGTACATCCCCAAAGAAAAACTAATAACAGATATAAGGAAGTAAATTATTTTTTCTTTACTTATTACTTCTAGTTTATTAGTATAATTTGCGAGGCTATATAAACCTAAAATTCCAAAGAAAACACCTAATGTAACTTCCCACCCTCCACGACTAAAGTGAATATGCCAAGGAGAAAATACTAACATCATCGATGCGGTAAATGAAATTATTGTTGAGTGTTGTGCTGAGATATTCAAACTATATTTTGGATTTTTCCACGAGTATGTAAGGAGTGTCTTTATTAAGAGAAATACTAGCAAAGGTGTAATACTAGCAATGATAGTTATTGGCAACCTAACTGACCATTCATTTATTCCGAATATACCAACGGGTAGCAGTTGTAAATAAACTGGTAAGGGCACTTTGTAGTCACCAAATGACTTAAAGGTTAAAGGCCAGGAGATACCATACTCATCTTTGCCAGTTTGCCAAATACTCCAGGCATTATAAGAAAATGCGAGTTCATCACCGGTCAAGGATACCGGTACTTCATCTAAACGCCATAATCTCAATAATAATGATAAACATAAAATAATTAAACCCGACAATATTCTATTTTTAAATTTTGTTTGTTTCATATGGGATTATTAAATACCCAGCAATTGAGCCGTCAATAGAATTAATTGCTATTATTTTTGGGCAATGATTATAAATATTCAGTGGGCAAGTAAGTATATTTTTAGGCATTTCAGAGGGCACAATAAAATAAAGGTTATCGGTCCCAGAGTGAATTTGATCTGGGGGAATTGATCCAAAGGAAATATTCTTATCTTTACTAAAATTAGGATCATGATAACTAAGTTGGATAGCAGGGTCACCGCCAAGTCTATCAGTAATAAAATAAGAATTATAATGTGGTAATATTTTCAATTTATATGCTAATTGAGAATATCCCCTCTCCCACGATTGCCTTTTTTGCACTGGAAAAGTGTTAATTAAATAAAATCTATATATGTGTGCTCCTAATAAATATATAAAAATAGTTAAAAGGGGGATTGCATAATTAATTTTAAAGCGAACCAATCGCCGGTTATTTATTAAAATACTGTAAACTTTGTAGTACCCATAAGCACATACAATATAAAAAAATGGAATTACATAGAAAAATGTTAGATTTAATTCGGGTTTTAATTTAAAAGCTCCCGGTAGTGAAGCGAAAATTAAGGCATAGATAACAAACGTCTCATGTGATGATTTTGAAATCTTTGATCCATTAAGTGACCTTAAAATTAGATTTACCATTGATGATATTCCGATTGCAAATGCAATTAGTTCCCAATAATAAAATTTCCCAAACGTATCATTAAAAATTGTAGGTTCAAATTTACTGTGACTAAAAAGCCAATACCAATCCCATGGTATTATAAGTCTACTAAATATTTGCAATACCCCCCAAGATAGCTTATTAAAAACAAAAGGAGATAAAACCTGAAAAGGTGTATCCACTAAATAACCTCTAAATTCATTAATGCGATTAACAAATCCAATTTCATTAAAGAATGCGTTGTCTAAAAAAAATGTTTTAAGTTCATGACTATATTGATAACCTAAAAAAAATATAATAATTATCGATAAGTAAAATATTGACTTTGAAAGATTTAGAAATAGTAAGGCACCAATAAATAAAATTGTATTTAATATGGCACTTGTAGGATGTGAAATAAAACTTAAAAAAAAGAATAGTGACCCAATTGAATTATATTTATAATTGCTTGTTGTAAAAAAAGTTAAACCAATTATTGTAAGAGAAAGACTCAATACTTGAGGATATGCTGTCCTTGAGAGCTCAATTAACCATGGAGAAAGATAACTAATGGATACAGTTATTCCGGCCAGTGTCACGTTCCTCCAAAACCTCCAAACAAGTAATCCTAAAGCCAAGGGCAGAATTATAAAAGATATTTTGCTTAATATTCTAAGCTGTATTATTGTATTGTTGTGCTGATTGATGAGTAATGAACTAATTAAAGAATATGCTGGAGAATGGGATTTAAAAAAATCTCTGTTAATAGCGCTAGCTCCAATTTGCGCCTCGTAAGTTGTAAAACCCGGTGGAGACTGATTCGGGTGGGTGAAAACCAAATAGGTCCCAACAAATAAACTTGCTAAAACTGTTAATACTAAAAATAATTTATTTTTTGACATTTTTATTTGGAAGTATAATTAAAAACATGGCGACAACTATACTTGATATAGAAATAATTGTAATTGACCTTCTCCATCCAATTTCCTTTATCATTAAATCGATTTTATGATATCCATCGTCTATATTTATCGATAACTGACCATAAGGCTCACCTGAATAATATTTACTAACCTTTTTGTCTATGTATACTTGCCAAAGTGGAAAAGCATAAACAAAAACAGAAAGCTCAGTGGCGGGTCCATTTGTAATAAATTGATACGAAGTGGGCGAAGTTTGTAGATAAGAAATTTTAGTTTCATCGTTTGCGGATTTTACTCTTAAAAATGGATAGAAATCAGGTCTTTTGGAGGTACCTTTAGGCAACCTTAAATATTCTTCTTTTATATTAGAGTACTGAGAGGAAATAGGAGGTTGGGGGTTATTAGGATCAACTGCGAAATACTTTGTAATAATGTCTTCAGTTGATATATTTATATGCTTATCAGGCTGAAAATATCTAACGGTACCCATGGAAAAAAGTCCCAAAATAATTAGTAAATACACTTTTAGGTTTGGTTTATGCTTTGTAATTTGGTCGTATATTTGACCTGCTGCGAAACTAGAAAAGAAAGTTATTAATAGTAATAATCTCCATGGAAACTGAAAATAGTTCATAAAAGGAATGGTGTCCCATATCCAACTGGATCTTATATTCATAAGATAAAGCAAAAATAGTGTCGAAGACAGTGTAAAGAATGAAGAGAAAATTATCTTTTTATCTCTATAAAAAGTAATTAAGGTTAATAACCCTAATAAAAAAATCGAGATTAAATTTATTATCCCTAATTGAAATGAAAACCCATCATCTGGTCCCCATAAGGATGCTCCATACCCCCACTTAGAAAATAAAAGTTGTTTAATAAATGGAAAATGATCCCGGTAGTTGAATATGGGGTTTTCTATCATTAATCTCTTATCAATGATTGCCGGTATCCAGAAGTAAGCACTGAGGGCTAATCCTAAAATAAGCATTTTAAATAGATTGAATATTGCATTCAAATTATTGTGAGAATAAAACCTAAATACAAAATAAATTAAAGCAAATGGTGCTACGATGTAGGCTGCAATATTGTGAGTAAGTATCAATCCTGCAAATGATAATCCTGCAAATGATATTGTTCTTTTATTTGGTATTTCAAAGGCTTTATCAATGGACCAGAAAATTATAGGTATAAATACAAAAGACAAGCTTTCTCCTAAGGCACCTCTGACATAAATGTTCACGGCTCTATAAGGTGTATATATATAAATTACTGAACATATTATTGCACCTAATGTACTTAAGTGTCTTCGTGTGAATACATACATGGCAAGGGCGGAAAAAGGTAGAGAAAGAATGTAAATCAATTTGATTGACCATATCAGATTAAGGCCCAATGAGTAATAGGCTGCTCCAATGTAATAAGGTAAAGGATATATAAAATGAAATAAGGGATATCCAAATCCATAACTTAAGTCAGGCGCATATCGAGGAGGAAACTGTCCTGACTGTATGGCTCTGTACATTTCTAAAATCCAAGCAGGATGCATATCATCATGCACAGAAAAATATCCTGGATATAGTAGGTGCCAAGCTGCAGGAATACAAATTATAACTATAATCAATGGAATCAATTTTTGAATCTTTTGATACATATTGAAAATATAATGTTATTGGGAATCTTTTTGTTTGGCTATAATTGCAAAGCAAATTAGAAGCAAAAGGGAAAATAGCGTAAGCCCGTTTGCAAAGAATCGAACAGGTGTGTTACGGAACCAGCCTGTAACAATGTGCTTCCCTTGTGGTACTTGGAAACTTATTAATCCCAATGGCTGGCTTGATGTAACTATCACAGGTTGATCTGATACGACGACTTCCCAACGGGGAAAATTAAAAACCGGAACTACAATCTGAGCTTCATCTACACCATTTACTTCAACGTCAAGACTAAAGTGATCTGACCAAATTAAGAGGTTTTTTGTGTCTATGGATCCATCAGTGGTAAGTGAGTAAGCTCGGTTATCGCTGATTGGAATATCGTAGGTCGAAACTGAGTTCGGGAGGAAATCTCTAATTGAACCAATCTGTTGTTTTTGCCATTCGACCTGAAGTTTATCACTATCAATAGCTTTGGGGTCATAATTGTCAGGTTTGAAATATGACCAATTGAAAATAATTGTTGAGATTACAAAAATGACTAGTAGAATTACTTTGTTCTTTGTATTTCTGATATTACTTAATAAATAACCGCCCAGCATTGCAGAAAATAAATTAACAAATGCTAGCAACCTCCATGGAAATTGTGTAAGTGAAAGTATGGGTATCATCTCCCAAAGTAATACCGATTTGCTATGAGTGAGGAAAACAAATAAGAGGAAAAGAAAACTAAAAAATATCCAAAGCAAATTCTTAGTGGTTCTTTGACGAATAATTTTCCAAAATGAAAGCAACACTGAAAAACATCCAACGATCCAATGAATTATACCTATTTGAAACGACATATCATCAACAGGTCCTGGTCGTGAAGGTCCATAATCCCATTGTCGATCAACGAATAGTTGTTTAATTGTGGCAAAATGTAGCCTGAAATTAAAATAATCTTGAGTTAGTGTTTCTGTTTTTACCAGTGGTTTTTCTAATAATGCAGGTATGATAAAAAATCCTGCAAGGGATAGCCCCCATAAATAGTAAATTAAAAATATGAGTATTTTTTTGAAATGGAGGTTATGAGCATTAGTTAGACTCAGAAATGCAAAACCTAATATCACAGGCGTAAACCACATTGCCATGATGTTGTGGGATAAATACAATCCAGCTAAAGAAAGCGGTAACCAAATATTAAATTTATTTTGAGTTTGATGTGCATAATTCCAAATAGCTAGCAAGACTATAGGAAACAAAGCTAATGCAAACGACTCGGCTAGAGCTCCTCTAACAAATATCTGCACCGATCGATATGGTGCCCAAATGTACATAACGGAGGAAAGGAATCCAGCTGATGTAGATTTTGTAATCTTATATACCAACGCATACATTGCAATTCCGGAAATTATGATGCTTGAAAAAAATGTATAGTTTGTAACCGCCATAAATGGTAAACCCAGCCATCGAAAAAACATCCCAAAATAATATGGCAGGGGTGAATAATAATTAAATAATGGAAATCCAAATCCTGATCCCATGTCAGGCACCCAGCGACAGGGAATCTGACCGTCTGAAAAACAACGTTCTAATTGATAGAAACGCATAACTTGCAAATCATCATGCATCGCAAAATATCCCGGTTTGAGCAAATACCACCCTGCAAAAATTGCTAATATTATTGTTATTGAAATTGCAATAATATGCAGTTTGTTAGTTTTCATATTTAAAGGATCTAGTAATCAACCATGTGGTTATTAGTATTGAAATAAGGGTTATCCCATTGCTTATCAGTCTAATCGGCGTATTTACTAAATTAATTAATACTTGAGAGAACCCCGGATTTACTTCAAACGTTATCAATCCCAACTCATTGCCTTTGTTAATTGGAACTATTTGGTCGTTAACTCTAACTTGCCAACCTGGATAATAAAATAGTGGGACAGAAACAATATTTTTCGTAGATGAATTTAATTCTATTTTTTGCCAGTTGCTACCTTTGGAGTAATTTATAATTTTACCAACACCGGTGGCAAACCATGGTTTATCTGGTGCTCTTTCGGCAGGTGGTAGTTTGGCATCAATCGGTAAATAATCGAAGATACTAATTGTTTGCTGTTTGCGCCACGCCTCTCCTGAGAGCTTAATATGATCAGTCATAGGAAACCAAGAGCTTGGTCTCATATAGCTTATATTTAGAAAAATTAATGGACTGCATATTATTAAAATAATTTCATAAATTTTAACCTTACTGTTTTTTCTAGACGGGAAATATAGAATTGCTCCAGCTACTAAGCTAAAAACAAAGCTGGCAGGAGCAAGAAAGCGCCACGGGAATTGAAGCCACTCTAACATTGGAATTGATTTCCATATAAAAGTAGATTTTGAGTGAGCTAAAAATAAATATCCTAATCCTGCGATTAATAATATATTTACCCAAATATACTGCTTTGATTTATTAAATTTTATGGTAATGACAACCCAAGCAATAATTGCTATTGTGATATGCCAGATTCCAATACTTAACGACATGTCATCATGTGGTCCCAGTAAAGATGAACCATACCCCCAGTGGGTGTTAGTTATTAACTGTTTTAAAGTGGCGAAATGTGCAAGATAATTAAAATATCCCATGGTTAAGGTTTCAAGATGAGCATACGGTTTCTCAATAAGCGAAGGCAAAACATAGTAAGCGGATAAGCCAAGACTCAACAAACCTGATATTACAAAAGAAATCAAGTTTTGGGTTAAGTTTTTCCTATGCTGAAATGTACGCACTAACCACCATACCATTAATAATGGTGCAACCATTAAGGTAGATAATAAATGACTAGTCATGAGTGCCGAGACTGAAACTGACAATAATACGATGTCAATGGGTTTATTGCGTTGCCAAATGCGCTCCATTGACCATATAACCCATGGGAAAAATGCCATTGCCCAGATCTCCCCCATTGCACCTCGATCGTAAACATTTACAGCTCGATAAGGTGCATAAAGATAAAATAAAGTCGAAAGCCCTCCTCCATATTTACCCCATAATTTATTGCCTAATAAGTACATTCCAATACCTGAAATAATAAAAGTCAAAATGAAACCAATTTTGACACTATCAATAATGCTTACACCTACAAGGTGAATTAGTGTCATTACATAATAAGGCAATGGCGGATAATAGTTAAACTGAGGGTATCCATAACCATATCCCATATCAGGAACCCATCTACAAGGGATTTGCCAATCTTTGAAACATAATGTCATTTGATGAATCCTCATCGCTTGCATGTCATCATGCATGGGGAAATATCCAGATCTCATCAGACTCATTGCAGGCATTAAACAAATTAATATAAAAAACAATACTAGTATCTTTTTTGACATGTTTATGATCTTGTGAAGCTTATTACAATTCGCTTGGTTATTTTAAACATTCCAAATAGCAAAATTATTGACAAAGAAAAAATAAGAATTCTCACATAAACAGATGATCGATAATATCTAACGGTAATCTTTGTCTGGTACGGTTGTCCCTGAAAAGCGATTATGTCCTCAGAATCTTTGGGTTGATATGCATTTATAAATATGGACTCACGCAATGGATATGCTATTTCTTCAAGATATGAAGATTTAATGGGGCTATAAATGTACCATTCCGCTTCCTCATATGGATAATTTAATCGCAATGATGGAATAAATTGAAAAATTCCTCGATGTTTAAAATTGTTTCTATAGTGATTAACAATCTCTTCCCTGCTTTGGTTAGTAAAATATGCTCTTAACTCATCTGTGTTTTGAATATCTCTAGGTTCTTGAGACTGGGGAGAATCAGATAAAGGTTGTGGAAAATTTGGAGCTGGGATAATTAAATAAGTAAAAGCACTAATGAACAATGTAATT
>CAYUGO010000027.1:0-12076 GCA_964444295.1 uncultured Gammaproteobacteria bacterium
ATCGTCTCAACTTTATCTAAAGTTCTCTTAATAGTTATAATAATTTTACGCAATTTCCTTTCAGATCGATTAGTTGCTGCTGCCACCAAAAAACCGATATACAACTCCGCCAATGTTGTAATCGTATTAAGTGGGAAGTTCCAAGCATTTGAGGTAAACCAATCCGGTAAAAAACTCCCCCTTACAAACAAATCGCTCCGCCAATATCCCAATACAAACCAAATAACAATCGCTAATATCCAGAAAAAAATATTCGTTGGTGTCCCCATCCCAAAACTCACAGCATCTGCTACTTTCAAAAAACGTTCATTAAACTTATCAAAAAACTTTTTCACACTAACCAATATATCATTTTAAAACTCACATCTCCAAATTCCCAATCCGCATCTTAACAAAACCTTTTTTTTCAATCATCATAACTAAAGTGTCTACTAAATATCCTTCCTCCAACCAAAAACTTATCATTACTTTCCAATGTATTACACTTGTTATCCTTTATATCTACTTTCTTCTACATTTAAGAATTGCTAATATTGGCACCAGCTTCATTCTCCTAATTTTAATTTTTGTTTGGAATCGATGGCGCTTCGTACTTGCAACCCTACCATTCACGATAGTCATCTTCACATACGAATTCCTCCGCAATTCTATCCAAAAGCTTAGTCCTAACCAAATCCACATCACAGACCTAATCAACTTCGAGCAAAAACTATTTGGAACCCCCATCCCCACCATTCGACTCCAAAACTGGGCTACCACCTACTCAAACCCACAGATTATTACAGTCATTGCAGCTATCTTTTATACTTCATTTTACTGGATTCCTGCTGTCATCGGAATCATCCTCTGGGAAACAAATCGTAAATATTTCTGGCAATTCATGATTGGTTTGATCTTACTATCTTATCTAGGATTCACAATTTACTTCTTATTTCCAGCAGCGCCACCTTGGTGGGCAGATTACTATGGATATCTAGAACTCCCCTCCCCCAAAATCCTTGACGCCAAACAAATATTAAAATTCTCTATCAATCATGTTGCAGCCATGCCTTCACTCCATGCAGCTTATCCCACATACTTTGCCATTATGATTATGAAGTTCTTCGGCAAAAAAACATTCCCTATACTTCTCCTTCCCATTGCCATTTCTATCTCAGCGGTTTATTTATCCCATCACTATATTATCGATATTATTGCAGGGGTTGCTTTGGCTATCTTCGTAGCTCTCATTCTTAAATATATTCACCCAAAAAATATTCTAAAATCATTCTCAGCCAACAAACATGTCTCTCTTAATCAGGAATAAATTCCTCCTTCTTTTAACATTCATTGCTATCGCTCACTTATTAAACTTTCATTTCCGTAACGTTCCCATGATCAGTGACGAAGGTGGATATGCTTACGCTGCTAAATTTTGGAGCTCTAACTACAGACTTTATCAAGATATATTAATTGATAGGCCCCAAGGAATTTTTCTAATTTACAAATTCATATTCTTATTCACTCAATCTACCTCAGGCATTCGTGTATTTTCTACTCTTAGCCAATCACTCTGTGCATATTTGATTTTCTATATTTCCAAATCAATTACAACACCTCGTAAAGCCTTACTTTCAGCTCTTATATTTCAAATATTTATTGTCAGTCCAAGAATTGAAGGCTTTAGTGCCAATGCAGAAATATTTACCATGCCCATGATCTTAATCAGTACAATTCTAAGCAAAAAACACAAATGGTTCTGGACGAGTATTACCGCTGCCTTAGCCTTTATTATCAAGCCTATTGGATTATCCTCCCTCTTATTTGGAATACTTTGGTCAACATATATTTATTTTCCCGATAAAAAAATAATATTAAAAACTTATTTAACCATTACAGTTGCCTTTATTCTCGGCATTACCCCATTCATTGCCCATATGTTTTATTCAACTAGCACAAATAAGTATTTATGGATCTTCATTGATAAAGCTAAAACTGATTCCATCTTTTCTTTTAACTATCTTTTCTTTACTAAATTTATCCACAGCGCAATACTAACAATATCAGCCTGGATTACACCATTAATCCTTAGTTTTGTTGCTCTAAAAAACATTTCCAAACCTAATCAATTATTTTTACTACTTTTTTTCTTCACATCACTCATCGGAATGTCAATTGGTGGCAATTGGTTTCTTCATTACTACACCCAAATTATCCCCACACTTTCTATACTATGTGGTTTAGGGATAACCATTATTTACCAAAATTTAGTCAACAATAAAAATATCACCAAAAACCTCCTATTCTTAACTATTATTGTGGCAACACTCATAGATTTAAGTCGATTTTATTTCATGACACCATACCAAATTTCTTGGAATTTATATCATCGTCCATCTTACATCCTCCATGAACCTATCTCCCAATATATATCCCAAAATTCTTCTCCTAACGACACGCTATTTATAGCCTTTAGCGACGCTCAACTATATTACTCAAACAATCGAATGGCTGCCACTACATATCTATACTGGACAAACTTCACCAATTCAAGCCAAATCCAAGAAGAAGTCGCTACCACCCTTAAACATCAAAAACCTACCCTAATCATCGAAACTCTCGATCCCACAACCAAATCTAATTATCCTAATATAGCAAAAAACTGGAACGATAATTATCAATTTGATAAATCTATATCAGTTGAAATTACTGATTACTCCAATAATATATCAATCACCCAACCACAAATCACAACTCACTCATGTCAAGACAATATCTCACACACAAACAACCAATATCACATATGCGCCAATACTTATAAACGAATTTAATTCAGAAGTTCCTCCACCTCTCCCCAATTTCTTGCACTCATTACTTTTTCTCTTAACTGATTTGCATTTTCAAACCCTCGTAAATAAATCTTAAAAAATCTCCGCAGCACTACAAACGGCCTCTCATCATTGGGCCAATATCGAAAAAACAACTCAGCATGTCTTCGTAACAAATCTATCTTTTCTGCCCTACTATGATCTTCAAATTTAGTATCACTAAATATCCAAGGATTATGCAATACTCCTCTCCCAATCATGATTCCATCTACTCCATACTCAACTGCCTTTTGCCTCCCTTGTGCCAAGCTTTCTACATCTCCATTTCCGACTATCACAGTATTCACTCCCATCTCATCACGGATTTGAACTGCCTTAGCAATCTCTTCCCAATGGCAATCAACTCTCGACATTTCATCAGCAGTCCGTCCATGAACGGTCAAAGCATCAATCTCAGACTCAAGCAAGAATCTTATCCAATCATCAGTTACTATTTGATCAAACCCAATTCTGGTTTTGACTGATACAGGAATTTGCCCATCTACACCTTCTCTCACCGCCATAATTATTTCTCTCGCCAAGGGTGGGTTTTTGATCAAAGCACTACAACTCCCTTTGTTAATAATCTTCCGTACAGGACAACCCATATTGATATCCACACCATCAAAACCTTTTTCTACAACGAATTTAGCGGCCTTCTTATAATCATCCACATTTGTTCCCCACAACTGCGCTACCAAAGGCTTTTCGCTAGACTCATATTCCAAACTCATATTCACACTCTTTGCACCTCGCGAAAACATCCCCGTCGCATTCACAAACTCACTAAATTTCAAATCAGGTCGACCAATTTCATCAATCAACTGCCGAAATGCAATATCTGTAACTCCCTCCATTGGCGCCATTACAAAAAATGGCTTTGGTAATCCTTGCCAAATATTAGACATATCTACTAAATTATAAATCACACCAATCAAATTTCTTCTGATTAATAATTTTCATCTATTTGACATATATCAATCATAGTTGCTACGCTGTAAACAGTCTAAATTATCCATTGAAAGGTGGTGAGCATCTATTAACCGTAAAACTAAACTAATCATCGCTCTCCTTAGCCCTTTTGCTATGGTCAGCAATGTATTTGCTCAATCACCAGGATTGCTAACCATTAGTCAATCAACACTTCAAAGTAATTTCAAAATTACCAGCATCGGTGATTTCATCGGCGCGATTGTAACTCTCTTGTTTATCATCGCTGCTATCTTAGTATTCATCTATCTTATCTGGGGCGGTCTGCAATGGCTCACCTCAGGAGGAGACAGTGCCAGCACCCAAAAAGCCAGAGACCGAATCACTGCTGCATTGGTAGGATTAGCTATCATTGCCTTGGCCTATGCTCTTATTCAACTTATTCAATACTTCTTTGGTATTGATGTCGTTGGTAATAGTAGTCTAACTATTGACCGGCCTTTCTAATCACCACTAAGCAAAGCTTTTTGGTTTTTCTCCAAACCCAAGGATATCGTCCTTGGGTTTTTTGTATCTTCTACTAGCTCCAAAAATTAAATATCAAACTATAATATAATGACTATATGCAAATTGATCCCATTTATACCCAACTAGACGAGTTCCTCCACAGATTCGTATCACATATATCAATTGTCAAAGCCACCCGGCCTATAAATTTACTTGAAGAAAAAACCAAATTCTTCAAATCAAAATTTATATACAACCCTCAATTTCAATACCGCTCACCCAAAGCCAATCTCGATAAATTCTCAACTCAAATTAACTCCTTGTTACCTCTCATACCAAATACTGATATTGGGAAACTCTATAAACTTCGACTCTTAGAATGCCTTACAACACTCAATTTAATTAAACAAATTGGCAATAACCAATCAATCTTTACTGATTTATCAATTCAAATTTATGACAAACCACAACCGCAATTTATCACTAACGCTCTTTATGTACTAGGGCTTCCCAAAAAACCCCATGTACCAAATCAATTTTTATCAATCTCCCAAATCACAAATACCGTTCAACAGTTCCTTGATAAATACCAACTTACAGCACCAATCAGCATTACCAAAAATACCAAAAATACACTTTCTCTCACCCGTCTAGGCAAAATCAAAATTCCTTATCGCCTCCGTCGCACCCAAAACAAACTAAACATATCACTCGAACATGAAATCGGCACCCACCTCCTTAGGTTATCAAATGGCAAAAAAAATCCCTACAAAATATTTCAATACGGCACAGCCAAATACTTCCAAAACGAAGAAGGCCTTGCCATCATCAAAAGCCGAATAAACGATCCACATACTCATCTACGCAAAACTTCTCTATCTCTAATCGCTACTAACCATGCTCTCGATCATTCCTTTTCTCAAACTTACCACTATCTCCAAGAACACACTCATAGCCAAAACACTCTCTGGAACCTAACTTTTAGAGCCAAAAGGGGCCTTGCCGACACCTCTCAGCCTGGTGCCCTAACCAAAGATCTCTATTTCCAATGGGCCATTCAAACCATGCAACAAATCATCGCCGATCCCAATCTCCTAAATTATGCTTGGAACGGCAAAGCTTCACTTAATGAACTTAAACAATTCACCCAACCCCAAACCAACACTTCAATCACCATTGATCAGATAAAAAACTTACTGGATCAAAACCTCACACCACAACTTATAACTCCAGAAACTAATCTAAACCTAAATTCCTCATAATCACACTTCTATCCAATATTTTCCACGAATCATCAATCGCATCCTCTCTGATCCCAAAGATTTTTTGATAGACTTCATGATCTAACCCTGCCTTACCTAGGGTCAATATCCCCAGATCTTTATTAGCCTCAAGTATCTTATTAACTTCCCTAGCGCCAGCTGCATACACCATATTTTTCATAGTCAGATGAGTCCACAAACCCCTAAGTTGTCTCCTTACTCCAATTGCAAATGCTTGCTTAGCTGATCGTTCTTCTACTACAGTCTCGTTATGACCTGCATGACTAAATTTCAGTGCATACAAATCTTTCATACTTGCAAATACCTCCCCCATATCTCGCCGACGTGTTTGTCCGTTTTGATTTCCACCTCCATAGCCCAAATGCAAACCGATTGCAATTTTGTGCATCATCCCCGCCTCAAAAAACATATCTTCATCTTCTTCTATCTCATCTTCATCTCCCTCTATATCAATCATAGCGTTTAAATCTTTCACTAAATTAATTTTGTCTCGTTGCGGATTCAACATTAATTTTCCAACTGCCATTTCTAATAATTTTGCTAATCCTTCATTTGGAGCATTTGAATTAAACGAATTAGCTAGCATTGGTGCCTGTTTTTCAACTCGCTTCAAACCCCCAACGTGCGCCATAATTTCATGAGCAAATAACTTAACCATTTTCCCCATACTCATCTGCCTATTAATTGGCACTTTAATAAAAAACTCTGCCGAAGATGCACTAATATTACCTAATGGCTCAACAATAATTCTATAGTTGCCTTCATTCTTTTGACTACTTTCATTCCAAATGATATCAGTTTCAACTCCCATATCATTTAGCATATTTCTTACAAAATTAACGAATTCAATACTATTCGAGCGTAAATATTTCTGACTATCCCAAGTATCTCCAATCTCATCAATCTTTTTACCTTGTTCTTCATACTTATCAAGATCCCTTTCGTTCAAATTCAAAACATCCAAAACCTCCCGCACTTTAGGATTGACGATTTCCATCAAACGCAAACTACTAACAATTTCATTCAATCGTCCCACATTTTCATTATCAGAAAAAAAACTTAACATATCATCCAAACTCGAATCTGCAATTTCTGCTAATTCATGCTCCTCAGTAATGGTTTTCAATTTTCTGCTCGCATATTCTTCTACCATTTCATTTAGCATTTTTCTATCTTCCTTACTTCCAATTATTTCCACGAACTTATTCCGAAAACCAACCACGCTTTCCCTAGAATCATCATTCAAACCCATTTTTCTACCCGCAGATACGGCCTTAACTACACGAGAACTCGCAGCCCCTCTTGCCTGTTTTTCTTTTTTTTCTGATAATATGAGTCGTTTACGCTCTAATTCATCTCTAGTTTCTCTTGGGAAATCAGGCAAATATTTATCCATTAATTCATTAACCAATTTATCCATCGCTTCATTCTTACCCCAAAAAGAACCCAGATATAAATACATATCTCCCTGCCAAACAGATTCATCTAATTCCCCATAAATTTCACCCGAGATCATCTCTGCCTGAGATCGTAAAGAAAACTTTTCACTATCATCTTCCATTACCCAACTCTGACCATTTTCTATTTTTGTAGGATTAAGACTTCCCATCGTCATGTCCCGATACATCGCATACACCCTTGCCAACTCCCTCAAATTTCGCCAATGCAAATCCCATACGGCTAATTTTTGAATTTTGTTTCTATTCAAAGGTCCTAAATCTATCAGCTCTCCCGTCTGATCAACCGGTAAATTTAAATGCCTAAAAAAAGGATCTTCCCTCAATTTAACAATTTCTGCTAACGCCTGATTCATAAACTTACCAACTTGTGAAATTTTTGCATCAATTGCTTCTACAGACTGAAAACTCTTTTGCACAAACACCACATCATCACTTTCCCCATCCCGAAACTTACTTACCACTTTAGACTCAGTTACCCCCACCAAATTTCCTTCTGCAGTTCTCATAGCATATTCTGGATCCATATACATCTCGGCATCGGCCGCCTTGGGCAATCCGCTCTCACCCTCAACTAATTCCTTCTCTACATCCAACAATTCTTCCGATAATACAAGCAATTCTTCCGACAATGAACCAAATTCAATTTCACCACTCGCAACTCGCTCTACAAAGCTTGATGGCAAAAAGGTCTCAAAATATCCGCCGATCATCTCATGCCCTAGCATTTCCATCACACGTGACGGATGATCTTGCTTACGTGGAGCATCACTCCCAAAAGGTATCTGTTGCGATAAATCAATTCCTTCTTTCATCCAAAATTGTTATATTAAAAATAATCTTACCAAACTTTAGCATTTGTTCTATGCTCCTCTCAAATACATCACTCTCTAACTTAACCAATCTTAATATAAATCAATACATCAAAGTATTCTTTACATATACACTTCCTCGTCTCTGGCCGCTGTGGATTATTCCACTAATCGTGATTATCATTCAAATCACCATTCATATCCGCAGACATCTCAAACTCATCCGATCAGGAATCCGTGACATCGACCGCATGGAAGGCTCCCAATTCGAAAATTATCTTCACTGGCTCTTCCAACAACTCCAATACAAAAGCTCCAACATCGGGGACACGGGAGACTTTGGCGGTGATTTGCTAATCGAAAGGGATGGCCAAACCATCGTCGTCCAAGCCAAACGTTACGACCAAACAGTAGGCATCGAAGCCATCCAACAAACAATTGGAGCCAAAGGTTACTACAAAGCTGATCGTGGCATAGTAGTCACTAATAGTTATTTCACCCGCGCCGCCAAAGAATTAGCTCAAGCCAACCAAATCGAACTCTGGGATCGTACTATGCTCATCAACCAAATCACCCACATCAAAAACCGCTAACAATTGCGATTGTCTACATAAATCCTCATAATACAAGCTAACTTACTTGAAGTTCTCCAATCTCAATGACTCATAAATTCTTCAAATTAATCAGCAAATATTCTTGGCAAATCGCAATTCTCATCTCTCTTTGGGCTTATCACCTTGCCCTTAATTTCCAACTAGCCAACGCTTATCAACCAACACTAACTTCCAACGAAGGCACCTTCCTTTTTTGGTTCCTCATGGCTATGAATCTCCTTACCATCAGCGCTATTTCTATTTTATTAATACTATATTTCAAAAAAACACCTCAAACTCCTTCTAAACAAAGCACCACCAAGATTGACCTCATATCCAAATACCCCTATCCCATGTTCAAAGTAGACAATATGCAAATAAGATATTCCAATCCACCAGGCAAAGAACTTCTTACATTTTGGTCCAAACATCACAAACACACTATTCCCAAAGATCTCCAAGAAACAATTGACCAATCCCTCAAATCTAATTTATACAAAACTTATCAGTTCCAACAAGAAAACCAAATCATCTCTCTGCTTGTCGTCCCGATTTCCAAATCTCAAGCCAACCTCTATGGCCGTGATGTCACTGAAGAACAGCTCTCAGACCAAATGAAATCAGAATTCGTTTCTCTTGCCTCTCACCAACTGCGCACACCACTAACCGCCACCAAATGGCTTATCGAAAGACTCCGCAAATCTCAAACTGGTCCTCTCAATCCCAAGCAACTAGAAATAGTTTCTCATCTTTCCCAAAGCACCATCCGCCAAATCCGCTTGGTCAATGATCTGCTCAATATTTCTCGTCTGGAATCCGGCAGAGTTTCTGTCACCCCTCGACCTACTAACCTAGAAGAATTACTCCAAGACATTCAATCCGAACTCTCACATATATTCAAAGCTAAACACCAAAAAATCTCCCTCGACATCACCACGAAAGTTCCAAAAGCACTCAACATAGATCCCATGCTTATCCGCGAAGTTATTCTCAATCTCCTCTCCAATGCCAGCAAATATTCCCCGCAAAAAACCACCATCAAAGTATCAATCACCCGCAAAGACGACGATATAGTCTTCAACGTCCAGGATGCCGGTATGGGAATTCCTACACAAGATCAACCCCAGATTTTCAGCCGTTTCTATCGAGCTTCTAATGTCATTTCTAAAGACATAGAAGGCACAGGACTAGGTTTATATCTCGTCAAAATGATCGTCAATGCCTCAGGTGGAGAAATCACCTTCACATCATCAAATCAAGGCACAACCTTTATCTTTACTCTGCCTCGCAAAGGCAGCAAAACAATCAAAGGCGAAACAACCCTCACCCAAGCTCCCAAAAGCATTTAATAAATTTCTCAAAGATTCTTCGCTACGCTTTGAATGACAGATTTAACAATCTAGTCATCCAAAGAACATAAACAATCAAATGATCCCAACAATTCAAAAACTTTCTTTTATCTCTTTGCCTTCACAATCGCCAATTTTTCTTTCACCAAATCCACTAATCTATCCAAATCAATATTGGCCTTAATTATATAATCATCAGCTCCCAACTCCATCGCTCGATCCATCTCCCCAATCTGACCCAAATTAGTCATCATTATTACCAATGTCTCTTTATACTCACTATTATTCATCTTCAGCCTCCGCAAAATTCCATAACCATCCTCACCACCTGGCAACATAATATCAAGTAAAACCAAATCCACCTTTCCCATCTCTTCTAACTTATGCCAAGTTTCATTAGCATCTCTTGCCCACTCAGTCACGAATCCACTTTCTTCCAATACTTCCTGTACACTTTGACCAAGCAAAGCCTCATCTTCCACTACTAATATCTTATGAGCCATAATTCAAATATAATCAGCTTGACCAAATAATGCAAACCCCACCCAACTACATACCACTTGCCGATCGCATGCGTCCCCAAACTCTTGATCAAGTTCTTGGTCAAGAGCATCTTACTACACCTGGCAAAATCCTCCACTCAATTATCCATAATTCCAAACCTGTATCGCTCATCTTCTGGGGACCACCAGGTACCGGAAAAACTACTTTAGCCTGGATCTTAGCTCGTAGTTTAAATGGTAATTTAATCCATCTCTCAGCAGTAACCTCAGGGGTCAAAGATATCCGCCAAGCTGTCACCAGCAGCCAAACTACATCCAAAATCACCATTCTTTTCATCGACGAAATCCACCGCTTCAACAAATCCCAACAAGACTATCTCCTTCCTCATGTCGAATCTGGCACCCTGATCCTCATCGGAGCCACCACCGAGAACCCTAGCTTCCAAATCAACAACGCTCTCCTCTCCCGTTGTCGGGTCGTCACCCTCAAACCCTTAACCGAAGAGCCTCTCGCTCAACTTATCAAAACTGCACTTGTCGACTCAACTCAGGGTTTGGGATTACCCCCCAAGACTCTCACAACTAAAGAAATCAACCTCATTAGTTCCCTTGCCAATCAAGACGCTCGCACTGCTCTCAATATTCTCGAGCTAGCTCACGAACTTGCACCAGATAAGAAACATATAACCCAAACTGACATCCTCGAAGCTGCCCAACGTGAATCCCTCTACTACGATCGCCAAGGTGATGAGCATTACAACACCATCAGCGCCTTCATCAAATCTATGCGCGCCTCCCAAACAGATGCAGCCCTATACTATCTTGCCCGCATGGTTCACTCAGGAGAAGATCCGCTTTTCATTGCTCGCCGTATAGTTATATTCGCATCCGAAGATATTGGCATAGCTAATTCCAATGCTCTGCTTCTTGCTAACCAAGCATTCCGTTCTTGTGAAATTATTGGCTATCCCGAATGTGCCATAAATCTTGCTCATGCTGTCGTCTATATGTGTCAATCACCCAAAGACCGCAGTTCATACGATGCATATTCCCAAGCCCTCTCCGACGCCCAAACTTTTGCTAATCTCCCTATTCCTTTGCACCTACGCAATGCTCCTACCAAACTTATGAAAGAACTTGATTATGGCAAAGGATATAAAATGTATGACCAAAAATCTTACTTACCAGACAAATTAAAAAACAAAAAATACTTCAAAAAATCTTAATCCAAACCCACAGGCTCCAACAAAACCCAAACCGGACCCTCATCATGCGAATTTGGACTTACTATCTCCCCAACCCTTTTCCAATCATCCCCCTGATCAACTGGTTCAGTTATATACAACATTTTTTCACCAAGATGCTCAAATCCAAAAACTCTCTCCCCAAACACTACTTTACCCAATCGATCTAATGGATTCTGTTCCTGTTTCCACGCCTCTTGAACTAATCTAGGATCAACTTGAGCATTAAACCAGTACTGCAAATATGGACGTCTTACATCATCCCTCATAAATACAATTTCATCATAATTATCTTCTACCTTCTCCGCTTCGAGAACAGCTTCCCGCATACCATAATCCCACCATTGATAATTGATTTGCGAATAATGATTCAAATAATAATGTCCATAATCACTAAACTCCAATCCAATCCAAATAACATAAATCACCAAAACTAAATATCGCAATAATTTTGACTTAAATATTAACCACATCCTCCACCCACCAAATGCACTTATAACAACCAAAGGAACCATCAAAACAGCTAGTCGAGTTACATGAAATCCCCCATTC
>CAYUGO010000028.1:0-11537 GCA_964444295.1 uncultured Gammaproteobacteria bacterium
TTTCTGTTATTTTTAGTTTGTTTATCTTCATATTATTTTAAGTTTGATTTTCAAGCTCTGCGATTATTTTATTTGCCAATACTCTAATAACAGGAACTGCAACGCTATTCCCAAATTGTTTATAAGCCTGAAGATCACTAACTGGAATAATAAAATTATCAGGAAAACCTTGAAGTTTACTTGCCTCGCGGGGAGTAATTTTTCTTGGATTTTTATTTTTCTGCCTGATTAGTATTTCAGAGCCGTCCTTATAATATCTAGCTGATATTGTGTTTGTGTATTCAGAATTTTCATCAAACAAAGAGTATCCAAAACCATTGCCCTTTTCTTTATGTTCTTTTTTTCTTCTTTGATGACCAGCCCACAGAGTGTCAGAAATTGTATATTTTGGATCAACTTCATCTTCTAAAATATCCCCTACTCTTGTTTTAATGTGTAATTCCTCTGGAAAAATAAAATCGATTGGATCTTTAAAAGCGATAATATAAATTCTTGATCTATTTTGAGGCACACCAAAATCTTTTGCATTTAATATTTTATAAAACACGTTGTAACCCAGACTTTCAAGTGTACTTATAATTACCTTTAAGGTATTACCTTTATTATGTCCTACCAAATTTTTTACATTCTCTAAAAAAACAACACTTGGATGATGATGTTTTACAATTCTTGCAATATCAAAAAACAAAGTACCTCTTGTATCTTCAAATCCTTTTTTTAAACCAGCTTGCGAAAAAGGTTGACAGGGAAAACCAGCGAGTAGTATATCAAAGCTAGGAATTTCTTCAGGAAGAATTTTAGTTATATCCCCATATGGTATCTCGCCATAATTTGCTTGGTAAGTCTTTTGAGAATATTTGTCCCATTCTGAAGTAAATACACATTCACCGCCAACTTCTTCGAATGCTAAACGGATACCTCCAATTCCGGCAAATAAATCAATAAAAGTAAATTTAACTTTTTGCTTTCTAACTTCGGATTTATCAAACAAATTTATAGAGATTTGCCTTCGTTTCAATTTATTGGCTTTCATGTAAACCATAATCTAACATTAACATTACAAGATCAACAAATTTTAGTTAAATATGGAATCATTGTTGTTGAATTAGCCTGTGAGCCGCCCGAGACTCGAACTCGGAACAATCTCCTTAAGAGGGAGGTGCTCTACCATTGAGCTAGCGGCCCATTTGCTTCCCAAGTATTTTAACAAATAATCATATGTGTGCGCCTGGAGGGACTTGAACCCCCAACCTACTGTTCCGAAGACAGTCGCTCTATCCAGTTGAGCTACAAGCGCATATAACTTGTCCACTATATTATAACCCGAAAAAAAAATACTTTATCTGTTAAATAAACATGACACTATTTCAACCAAATATTTATAATATATATCGATATTTGTGACAAAAACCATAAGTATTCATTAATCTAAGTACAAAAGTTGACAACTTCCCCATTCATTGAGTAACCTATGCTTGATAATGTATAAGTATCTCCTAATTGCGTTGTTCTTATTTGGTGCTCCCATACTTGCGATTTATGCATATAAGCTGGGAACCGAGTCAGACCGCAAGCCCAGTCCAGGGTTGCAAATTTATTCTGCTTTACCTGATAATCCAGGCATTGTCGAGTCAGCGGTTATCCCCGCAGATGCAAGGTCATTAATCCTCAATCAATATTTGCGAAGCTTCAATTCACCCCTTGCTCCTTATAGTGATAAAATTATTCAAGAAGCCGACAAAAACCAACTAGATTTCCGCTTGCTGGTTGCCATTTCTCGACAAGAATCTAACGGTTGCAAGGTGATTCCCCCAAATTCTTACAATTGCTGGGGGTGGGGAATTCACGAGCGAGGTACACTGCATTTTTCATCATATGAAGATGGCATTGAAACCGTTTCTGCAGGACTCAAGAAAAATTATATTGATAGAGGTCTTGTCACACCCGAACAAATCATGTCCAAATACACACCTTCATCTCCAGGTACTTGGTCACGTGCCGTCAGGCAGTTTATGGGGGATATGGAATAAATTAAGAGGTCTACAATTTGTCACAAATAACCAAGATATACTAGATTTCCTTGCTTAATCTTACTTACATTTTGCCATATAGTTTTACCACCTAGGTTCAAAAAACCCTCTAAACGTACTATAACTTGACATATAATATTATATAGGATAGAATTCACAACAGATCCTGAGGCTCACCAAGTTTATTGTGTGGGCTTCTGGGTTTTTTTTGTTTCCCACATCCATTATATTTACTATTTAGCGGTATAATATATTAATTGAACTTTGCCAGAGTGGTGAAATTGGCATACACGCAGGTTTTAGGAACCTGTGCCGTAAAAGGCGTGAGGGTTCGACCCCCTCCTCTGGCACAAATATATGAATCCTCCACAAAATTCATTTAACGATGTAGGGCAGTATTTACTAAATAAATATCAACAATATACTCGTTTAAATAAACACACCAACAGAGAAACATTAGAAGTTTTTCAAGTTTTCGGTTTTATCGCTAGAATATATGAAAAAATCCGGGCTTCAGTTGAAAATAAAGGCGAACAAGTTATCCGTCGCTTCGCTATCGAACGCGCTCTCAAGCGACCTGATTCCATCAATCAGAAAAATGAAGTCCGAGCCGAGCGCTTAATCAGAGAACTTACGTGGTCCCGTTTCCTTCCTAATAACTACATTACCCGCGAACAATTTGCTGAACTAGTTAAAGTTGTTGATAAGTACGACAAACTCAGTAAAGCCCTTAAACACAACGGTTACATTACTTCCAAAACCCAAGACTGGATTTTTTCAATTGCGTCTGCTGAAATTGAAGAATTATTAGTGCCATCTGTAACTCGCAAATGCTTAGTCCCAACTTTTACTTTCTGGGCAAAAAAAACCTTCAAATTCCAGTCGGACCCACCAATAGCGCCAGAAGAATTAGATCTCCAAATTTATCTTGCTGCCCATCGTGCCATTGCCAAATCAGATTTACCCATTATCCAGTACGACATCCTCCTTTTGATGTTTCCCCAATGGAATCAAGCCACAGACGAATTGATCCAACATATTGCAGATAATTTTAATCAAATTAACTCTCATATTCACAAACTCAGTCTTCATCCTCAACGAAATAAGATTTATCGTTGGGTTCGCCAAAATACCGCTCTGTTCCTTTTCCTTGAAACCCTTATCGTCACTGAATCCGATCCGCAAGCCATACTTAATGACCGAGACACTTTTAAAGCTCACATCAGCTCTATTGCCCAAACCAAATACCGTGACACTCGTCGCAGTATCAATCGCGGCATTTGGCAATCCATCGTCTACATTTTTCTTACCAAAGTTCTCGTAGCGCTAGCAATCGAATTTCCATACGAACGCTACGTCACCAAAGAAATCAACGGGGTTGCCATTGCAATTAATCTAATCTTCCCTCCATTATTGATGCTACTTATGGGACTAACCGTCAAAGCTCCGGACGAAAAAAATACCGAAATAATCGTTGCTAAACTTGATCACTTGCTCTACAGCCAAGAAACTCTGCCTCCGACTATAGTTCAATTTGATTTCTCAGGACAACGCCAAAGATGGGCTCTGATTTTCAATACTATTTATGCTTATTTCTTTGTCATAATCTGTCTACTCATCGCCTACAGTTTGCGAACTTTTCTCCAATTCAATATTGTCAGCACAGGTTTATTCTTCATGTTCCTCAGTATGATCATGCTCTTTGGCTTCAGACTAAGATGGCAATCAGAGGAATTACTTATCGTCCGTCCGCCCCAAGGATTTATTGCCAATCTTTTTTCTATCCTTACAATGCCGTTTATTAACCTTGGAGTTTGGTTGTCTTCAACCATCTCAAAAGTAAATATAATCACCTTTTTGCTTGATAAGATCATCGATGCACCTCTTAAGTCAGGGATTAACTCCGCCGAAGAATGGAGTAAATTCATCTCCGACCAACGGATAGAAGCAGTTGAAATTCCCCGCAATTAATTTGCTCAATTTACACGCAACATGATAGCATGATCTTATGAGAGTCAGATTACTTGTTTTTGCGATTTTACTTACTTCAATCTTATTTTTAGCACCCCAATCAGTTTTTGCTTTGGACTATAACCAGAGTCGTCTCGATTACCAAACTCAATATAATGATTATCGTAACCGTCTTATTGAGTATCGCTCGGCCCGCAGCGAATATATAACTTACAAAACTCTCGTTTCTCAAACTCGTGCCATATATGTCACTCAGCAGTTTCTTAATTCCCGCCAAAACGTGATGATTAATTATCTTAATATGCTTTTGGCTCGGATCGATGCGGCCAAAGGTCCATATTTATCCACCAGCCAAGCCGACACCATTAAACAACAGATCGATCTGCAACTTGATCTACTTGATAAGCAAATTCCCCAAATTGAAGCTACTTCTACCATTGAAGATATAACCAAGATTTCTACTTTAATCGAAAAAAATATTTCTACTATTAATGCAATTGGACTTCAGACTCAAGCGCTGATTTTAGACAGCCGAATGCAGGAATACCAAGTCACCACCGTTAATTTGCTTGCATTTACTACAGAACAGGTACGGCGTATTACCAAAGAAGGCAAAAAAGACACCACTGACATTGACCGCTGGCTTCTGGATGCTGAGCAGAAATACCAACTTGCCCTTCAAGGCTTTAATGAATCTCAGTTATTAATATCCAAAATCAGAAATGATGGTCAATATGAAAATTATCGAACATCTCTTAAGAAAAGCCGTCAATATCTCAAAGAAACCAATGCCCGATTATCCGAAATTGTTATTAATCTCAAAATAGAATAATTTAGATTATTAATCTCAAAATTGAATAATAAGAATTATTAATCTCAAAATAGAATAATTATGACTTTTAATTTCAATTTATAGTAAAACTTTCAATATAGATAAGAATATGACCACCGAAAACAAACCTCAAACCCAAACACCACCCAGCACTCCTGTGCCAGCTTCTCCTAGTTTACTTACTCCCAAACCCGCAACTCTACCTACCAAGAACAACAAACCTTCACTTCCGACCAACAACCTTAAGTCACTTCCCGGAACTACCAAACCAAAGAAAAACAAACTTATAATCGGACTAGCCCTTGGCGTAATTAGTATTGTTCTTATTATTTTGGCTTATATAGCTATTTCCAAATCTAACTCAACAACCAGACCCTCCAGCGACCCCCGTCTTCGACCTACCGCCACGCCTATCCCTCGTCCAACTCTTGCCCAAACCGTTCCAGGGAAACCATCAGCTTATGCTCAAGATCCCCAGATATTACAACTTGAAGCAGCTATCAAGTCACTCAACGCTCAAATGGAAGCAGACAACCTTACTGAACCCGAAATTCAACCACCCATACTCGAAATCAACATCAAGTTCTAAATATCCTTTATTTGTTTTCTTACTTCTAATTTCTTTTAATTCAAACTTGTCCTTTATAATACACTCTGATGTTTCAGCTAAAATCAGATTACAAACCTGCTGGTGATCAACCCAAAGCTATTCAAGAGCTTCTCGAAGGAATTAAATCTCCCAAATCAAACCAAGTTCTTCTGGGTGTAACGGGTAGTGGCAAAACCTACACAGTTGCCAATATCATCCAAAAAACCCAAAAACCAACTCTGGTTATTTCCCACAACAAGACACTTGCAGCTCAGCTCTATCAAGAATTCCGTGATTTCTTCCCTGACAATGCTGTATGTTACTTCGTCTCTTATTACGATTATTATCAACCCGAAGCATATATTCCTCAGACAGATACATATATTGAAAAAGAAACCCAAATAAACGAAGACATCGACAAATTAAGACTAGCAGCCACAGCCAATCTTCTTGCCCGCAAAGATGTGATAGTCGTGGCTTCTGTTTCTTGCATTTACAACTTAGGATCCCCGATCAATTATCAAGAAGCTACCATTGAGCTTATGCCCGGCATGATGTTGGATCAACGGACTTTTATGATCAGGCTGCAACAATTGCAGTATAAACGCTCAGATATGAACTTCGTTCGCGGAACCTACCGCTTGCGTGGTGACTTTATCGACCTTTATCCTGCATACCAAGATTTTGGCTACAGAATTCAATGGGACAGTCAGGGAGCAATTTCCAAACTATCTGCCATCGACATTCTAACTGGATCAACACCTGAAAATGTTGAACAATCACCAACTCCCATGGGAATTTCCAACGATTATCCTAGACTTAATATCTATCCAGCGCGCCATTACTTAACCCAAACTAATGATCGTGAAGAAATCTTTACTCAAATCAAACAAGATCTCGAAAAAGAAGTAGAAGCTCTAAAATCGACAGGCCATTTATTAGAAGCCCAAAGACTACATCAACGCGTTACATATGATCTTGAGATGATTCACGAAGTTGGCTTCGTCAATGGCATTGAAAATTATTCACGTTACTTCGACGATCGCAACATCGGCGATCCGCCTTTCACCCTTATTGATTTTTTCAATCATAGTTTCAAAGACTGGCTTTGTGTTGTCGATGAATCACACATCACTTTACCTCAAATAAGAGGCATGTATAACGGCGATCGATCCCGCAAGCAGACGTTAATAGATTTCGGATTTCGCATGCAAGCTGCACTCGATAATCGACCTCTTAAGTTTGAGGAATTCGAGCCACGTTTAGATCACACTCTCTTCGTCAGTGCTACACCCTCTCAATGGGAAATTGACAAATCTGAAAATCAAGTTGTCCAGCAATTAATTCGCCCCACTGGTTTACTTGATCCTATTATTCATATCAAACCGATTGAAGGCCAAATCCCTGATTTACTTGCTCGAATCAACGAACGTATTAACAATCACGAACGTGTATTAGTCCTTACTCTTACTAAGCGCACTGCTGAAGATTTATCCAAATATCTCCAAGATCATCAAATCAAAGTTAATTATCTTCATTCAGAAGTAGATACACTCGAGAGAAGCGATATTCTTGCCAGCCTCCGCCAAGGTGAGTACGACGTAATCGTAGGTGTTAATCTTTTGCGTGAAGGGATTGATTTGCCCGAAGTATCTTTAGTTGTAATTCTAGACGCAGACAAACAAGGATTCCTACGTTCGACCACAAGCTTGATGCAAATCATGGGTAGAGGAGCCAGACATCATGCAGGTGAAGTCATTATGTATGCTGACAAAATTACTGATGCTATGAAAACATCCATGGACGAAGTCGCCCGCAGACGCAAACTCCAAGAAGAATATAATCAAACTCACGGGATAACTCCAACCACAATTTCCAAACCAATTAGGAAACGTTTAATTGAAAAAAAAGCAGACGACGATGTTTCACCATCAGGCTTGGCTCGCAAAAGTCGCAAATTCCAAGCCAGTAGCGAAATTGAAAATCTCCTCAATCTAGAACCAGAAGATCTTACTCCGGCTCAAAGTAAACAAGCCATTACAGCCCTCAAACGCCAAATGAGCATCGCAGCTCGCGAACTCAACTTCGAACTTGCTGCCGCCATCCGTGATAAAGTGTCCCAATTACAATAAGTATTTTTCTCATACATATTTTTATCAAATTCAAAAATATAAACAACACATTTCTATATTATTCATACATTACGTGACAAAATATGCTTCTTGCGCTAATATTTAAACCACTCAAATGGCAACCATTAAAGATATTCTTAGTAATTCCCGATTTGCAGATACGCCTGCAGATTTCAAGATCTATGCAACTCCACTTCCGGAGTTCACTTTAAAGCACGGTGATGGTCCGACTTTTCAGCTAGGTCAATCTCGTACCGTGGCAGAATTTTCTGTTCCACTAACGAAGACACTCCAAATTAAAGGTACCTTTACTAGACATGAAGATACAGGTCGCTTTGATTTAAAAAATACCCGTTCAATTCCCAAAAGATTTAATCTCAAATAAACACTGTTCCTTTTAACTTACCTTTCAGATATAATCGACTTTGGCTTCAATTTTCCCAATATAATTTTTTATGAGTTTACATATCAGTCTCGCAGCCGAAAAAGTTTTCCAAATAGGTGATTTTCCAATTACTAATTCAATGTTGAGTTCTGTAGTTGTAACTGTTCTGCTTACCTTATTTGCGCTCGCAGCTACTACTCCCAAGAAAGACGACATTCCAACTACCATTTGGCATCATATAGGTGAGTACTTAGTTGAATCTTTCCAAAGTCTAACTAACAGTATCGCGGGTCATCATGGTCCTAAGTTTTTCCCTTTGATTACTACTATTTTTCTCTTTATCATAACTTCAAATTGGTTCGGTTTATTGCCAGGAGTTAGTAGTATCGGGATATATCATAACGAGTCGGATCAAGAACACGCACTTATCCCTCAAGTCCATGCCAAAGAAGCAGGGCAGAGCGGAGAACTAAATAATCCTGTGCCAGACTTAACCCAAGAATCTTTACACAACGACGAACCTCAAACAGATATTCATGCCGGACCCAAATTTACACCTCTCTTTCGAGCGCCAACCGCTGATCTTAATACAACTTTGGCATTATCGTTGATTGCTATTATGACGATCCAAATCACTGGTTTCCGCACAATCGGGGCCAAAGCTCACATTGGTAAATTCATCAATTTCTCCTCACCTATAGATTTCTTCGTCGGAATTCTTGAATTGGTGGGAGAGTTGTCTAAGATTGTGTCCTTTGCTTTTCGTTTATTTGGTAATATCGTTGCCGGAGAGATTCTCTTAGCTGTTATCGCTTATCTCATTCCTTTGATTGCTGTTTTACCTTTTTATGGCTTGGAACTTTTTGTTGGGTTTATCCAGGCGTATGTTTTTGCTATACTCACTTTGGTTTTCAGTAGTCTAGCCATGGAATCCCATGGAGGGCATGATGACGCCAATCATTAATCAAAAAAATATAGAAAGGAGTGAAATATTATGGATTTAACCCCCTTAGGAGCCGGACTAGCCATTGCTATTGGAGCAATTGGTCCTGGCATTGGTATCGGAATTCTCGTCGGTAAGGCTCTCGAAGCCATCGGTCGCAATCCCGAAGCAGAATCCAAGATCCGCACAAATATGATTTTAGGAATCGCTTTTGCCGAAGCTATTGCTATTTATTCGCTGGTGGTCGCATTGATCATCAAATTTGTATAATATTTCCCCGCTTTGGTTCCAATACCAATTGCGGGGCAACCCAACAACTAATAAATTATGGAAAATTTAGGTATCGATATCAGATCATTTTTATTTCAACTCATTAACTTTGGGATTATTCTCTTTATCCTTAATAAGTTGCTCTACAAACGTGTCATCAACACCCTTAGTGATCGCCGCAACAAGATTGATCAGTCACTCAAAGATGCCCAAAAAATTGAAACTAGACTCAAAGAAGTCGAGACCGAAATTGAAAACAAACTCAACCAAGCAACGCTTCAATCTAACAAAATCTTAGAACAAACCAAAACTCAAGCCCTTGAAGTTCAAGCTAGTCTCCAAACACAAGCTCAACAAAACGCTGATAAAATTATTGCTGAAGCCAAGAAAACCGCCCTTACTCAAAAAGATCAAATTTTCAAAGAACTTCAGTCAGAAGTTGTAACTCTAGCTCAGCAAGCCACCCAAAAAATTCTTCAGGATTATCTTAGTGAAGATGATCAACAAAAAATAATTAAAAAATCACTTAAATCTATCAAATAAAAAAACTATGCAGGCCAAAAAAATAGCCAACATGATCATTGACCTGCTCAAAGAGCAGAACAAAATGGATATACTTCCCCAAGTTATCCAAGAGTTATATAAAGCATCCACTCCAAGCCAAGCCATTGTGGTCCAAAGCGCTCACACTCTTAATATAGAGTCTCAGAAAAGCATCGAAGAATTACTAGAAGCCAAATTAGGTTACACACCAGAAGTAAACTACGAAGTCATCCCTGAACTAATTGCTGGTATTCGAATTCAAATCAACGATCAACTAATTGATGCTTCAATTAAACAAAGACTTGAAGAAGTCTTCAAGAAAATTCATTAATTATGGCCAAAACTGATTCACAATCTTTGATCGAAAATCTCAAACAGCAATTATCTTCAATTGATCTTTCGCCTACTCAAGAACAAAACATTGGCACCGTTATCCAAGTTGGTGATGGTGTTGCCAAGCTCTCAGGCTTAAGCCAAGTTATGTATGGCGAAATTATTGATTTCGGTCATGGCATCACAGGCCTGGCGCTTAATTTGCTCGAAGACTCAGTTGATGTGATTATCATGGGTGAATTTACTTCTCTCAAAGCCGGAGACCACGGCAAATCTACCGGCAAAATATTTGAAGTTCCAGTAGGTAATAATTTAATTGGTCGTACTCTAGACCCTCTGGGTAATGCACTTGATGGACTTGGCCCTATTAAGTCAACCACGTTCTATCCAGTTGAAAAAATTGCCCCAGGTATCATCGATCGTCAGTCTGTTACCGTTCCACTTGCTACTGGGATAAAAGCTGTTGATACTCTTACTCCAATCGGTCGGGGACAGCGGGAGCTAATTATTGGAGATCGTAATACAGGTAAATCATCCATTGCCATTACCACAATTTTGAACCAAAAAGATCAAGATGTTATCTGTATCTATGTCCCTATTGGTCAGAAAAAATCTTTCATTGCCCAAACCTCCGAAATATTCCGCTCTCGTGGAGCCCTAGACTACACAATTATAGTTGCAGCAGCAGCCTCAGATCCTGTAACTAACCAATATCTTGCTCCATACGCAGGAACAGCAGTTGCTGAATTTTTTATGGATCAAGGCAAAGATGTCTTAATTGTTTATGATGATCTTTCCAAACACGCTTGGGCATATCGTGAAGTTTCATTGCTCATGCGTCGACCTGCAGGCCGTGAGGCTTATCCTGGCGATGTCTTCTACCTTCATTCCCGATTACTCGAGAGGTCTTGTCGTTTATCATCTGCCAAAGGCGGGGGCTCCATTACCTCACTTCCCATTATCGAAACTCAAGCGGGCGATGTCTCAGCTTATATTCCCACCAACGTAATTTCCATCACCGACGGACAAATTTACCTCGAACCGGGATTATTCAACAGCGGTATCAGGCCAGCAATCAACACAGGATTATCCGTCTCCCGTGTAGGAAGTGCAGCCCAAACTAAAGCCATCAAACAAGTCTCTGGCACTATGAAGCTCGAACTCGCACAATACAGAGAACTTCAAGCTTTTAGCCAGTTTGCCTCAGATCTTGACGCTGATACCAAATCAAGACTTGATAAAGGCGCTCGAATTACTGAAATCCTAAAGCAAGACTGGGACAGACCATACTCTCAAGCCGAAGAAATCATCGTCATCTGGGCAGTTAATAACGAACACCTCAAAAATATTGATGTGGATAATGTGACCAAGTGGGAATTGCAATTTGTCGAATATGTCCATCTCAAAGCGGCCAAACTCATGACTGAACTTACTCAAACCAAAGACAAACTTAGTGATAAACAAATTGACCAACTTACCAAATTAGTAACAGATTTCAACAAAACCATT